>CAZQGM010000017.1:0-14023 GCA_964592885.1 uncultured Gammaproteobacteria bacterium | reverse complement strand
TTCCAAGTGCCAAACAAGGAGTGCATTAATCAATGATTCAAATTGAAATTAATACCTGGAATTTGATTATTGGTTATTGGCACTTTCTATAGTATCCTCCTCTCCCCCACTTGACAATATATTAGCATATGCTAATATGTACATATACCTATGAGCAATGATGTCTATTCCATTTTTGGAAACCGTGTCCGGACGAAGCTGCTTCTGTGTCTCTCACATGGTGAAAAAAATGTGACTGAACTTATCCAAAATTGCGGATTGTCTCAATCGGCAGTCTCTCAACACTTGGGGAAGCTTCGAACGTCTGGGATGGTGACATCAGAAAAGATAGGAAAAGAAGTCGTGTATTCCATAAAGTATAAAAAAGCCATCGATATCAGCCATATGTTGATGTCATTGGAGGAAGAAGTTAATAAAACGTAATGTCCACCTGACCTTCCTTTTCGCCTTACCTACTATTCGTAGCGCGGCTAAAAAGAGCGGTCTATGGTGGACTTAAGAAAGACTATTTCCGAAATACTTCGGAGAGTCTTTCTAAAGGAGATTGTATGAATTTAGCATATTTTCGAAAAAGTTCGTTTGATAGAAAAACGACCGTAGAAAAATTGACAGAAGAAGCAAAAGCAAAAGGGTTGACCATTTTGGCTACGACCGAGCTTCCAGGAAAAAACGGGACGGTCGTGCACATGTGTAATCCTACATGGATAGGAAACCTCGTAGCATCTGATAAAAATCTTCTCGGTTTACTGCCATGTTCCGTCGCAGTCATAGAAAAAGATGGAGAAGTGACTGTCGGAGTCGGAAGTCCGACTGTACTAGGAAGTGTCTCACAGCACCCTGCGATTAAAGGAATAGCTGAAGAAGCCGACAAAACACTCAAGTCTATCGTTCATAGTAGCGCTGGGGTGGGTCCACTCAAAGCGACAGGCGTCAAACTTTACTCGACGACGACATGTCCGTACTGCACCATGGAAGCAACATGGCTCGATGAGAAAAAAGTGACATACCAGAAAGTCATGGTTGATATAGATCAACGTGCTGCAGATGAGATGGTCAAAAAAACTGGTCAGATGGGTGTGCCTGTGACGACGATCACCTATGAAGGTGGCGAAGAAGAACATATCATCGGATTTGATAAAGCGAGACTTACAGAAATATTGGAGGTATAAGCCTATGTTTGGATTTGATGAGCCCGAGGTGCCACATGTATCAGTCGAAACACTGAAAAAAGCGATAGATGCTCATGAGGATATGGTCATACTCGATGTGCGAACGGAAGGCGAATATAGTAGGGGGAAAATTGCCGGAAGCATCAATATCTCAGTTGATCGCGTCGCATGCGATGTCCCTACGGCAATCCCAGAGAAAACGAAGCGGATCTACGTCTACTGCCTCAGCGGCTCACGAAGTGTGCATGCAGTTGATGTCATGAGGAAGCTTGGATATACCAATGTGTATGACGTCGAACATGGACTTATGGCATGGAGAGTGTTTAAATATCCGGTGGAGATGTAACGATCTCTAGGAGAAGAATAGCGAAGGCGGGTATGTCTATAGATGTATCAACGCTACGACTAAAATCTGTATGGATACTACGAAACCACCTATGATAACGATGTATGGTACGACCTGGTGTAGTGATTGTATGCGCGCAAAATCATATTTTGATTCGGTGGGTGCACCATACGAATTTATTGATATTTCAAAAGATGACGTCGCACTTACAAAAGTACTCGAGATTAATCACGGGATGCAGTCCGTCCCCACTATAGTATTCCCAGATGGTAGCGTGCTTGTCGAACCGTCAAACGCGAAGCTTGCAGAACAACTCGCGTCACTCAAAAATACAGAAACCTCAGCATCATAAAAGTAAATCCATATTCAAACCGTACATCGTACGTTCCACCTCGGAGGTGGCAGGAATTTTTGAGGCTAATTTTTGTAACGACATCTTTCCACCTCGGAGGTGGAAAGAGAATATTCCATTCGAAATGAGTTTACCTTTATAGTAAACTACTTAGATATGGATCTTCGTGGAAAGACTATCGTCATCACCGGTGCTAGTCGTGGTATAGGAGCTGGACTTGCTGATCGCTTGGCCGATGAGGGAGCCAAACTCATATTTCTCGTTCGGGACACGAGGACACTTGATCAATTCACGCTGAAGCATGGAGACCCTCACCACGTATATACAGTAGATTTGTCAGATATGGCATCTGTCATCGATGTGGGTATGAAGATCGTACACGATTTTGAGCACATCGATATACTCATACACAGTGCAGGGATTGGGGTCTATAAGAAATTTACCGATGTCTCACGTGATGACTGGGAGCGATCCTTTGCTATCGATGTGACGGCTCCGTACTTTCTTACGCAAGCACTCCTCCCGAGTCTTCAAGCGGCCGAACACTCATGTGTCATGACGATCGGATCAGGAATGGGAACGATCCCGACTAGGGGTCGGAGTGTCTACTGCTCATCAAAGTTTGCTGTCCGGGGTTGGATGCTATCACTTGCTGATGAATATGAAGGGCAGTCCCCACAATTTTGTCTCATTACTTTAGGAAGTGTCATCACGGCATTTGGAACAAAAACGATTGAAGAAAAAACAAAAGAGTTTGAAAACGGACGTGCGTATTTCACCGTTCCATGGGTTTCAGATAAATTGACAGAAATCCTCAAAGATGATCATCGCGAAAATGAGATAGTTTTATATCCTGGGGACTATGGTATGGGGACGTGGAAAAAACCGTAGCGTCCATATATATATATGCTTTAGGGAAGTAGCTCAACCAACGTCATAATAGCTACTTTATGTTTCTCTATAATCTCTGGCTTTCTAAATGCACGAGAGAACGTGACGAGTTGCGTGATCGCGCGCACAAGCGATTGTTTGGTGGGCTGATCAAAGTCTCCTTCAGTATCCGCAAATGCTTGCCTTATAATTTCTTTGCAATAGTTTTTGTTTTGATCTGATGGAGCCTCTCCTAGTCCAGCATCCATACAATGTGCTTCGGAAAAACACTGGACGAGTGCATCTCGCGCTATCTCTGGGGTAACTGGTTTTGTCGTATCAACAGAATAGATAATTGCCATATGAGATTTCTCCTATATACGAAGATAAGCGGTTTTCCGTATCTAGGCAAGTGATGTTTGATACAATACGCTTCATGATTGATGATTTTGCAAAACGCCACGATCTTCCCGCCTTTCGCGTGAGACAGTTTGAAGAAGCAGTGTACAAAAAGTGTATCCCGTCTATTCAGGAACTGTCGGTATGGCCGAAAGACCTGCGTGACGCATTTGAAAAAGAAGAAATATGGAGTAGTGTGAGTGTCGTACGTGAATCAACGTCTCCTGAAGATGACACGGTCAAAACACTTTTCAAACTTCATGATGATATAACCATTGAAACGGTACTCATGAAACATCGAGATGGGCGAAATACCGTGTGTGTCTCATGTCAGTCTGGATGCCCTGTCGGATGTACATTTTGTGCGACTGGAAAACTTGGTCTTCGGAGAAATCTCACGAGTGGCGAAATCGTCGATCAAGTACTTCACTTTGCACGAATACTCAAAAAAGATAATCGGGAAGTATCAAATGTCGTGTATATGGGTATGGGAGAGCCGATGCTAAACCTTGAGGCAGTCAAGGAATCTATCATCGTCCTCACAGATCCAAAGTATATGGGCATGGGTGATCGACGGATCACGGTCTCATCATCTGGATATGTGCCGCAACTAAAAAAATTCATCGATTCAGGATACAAAGGAAAGCTCGCTATATCGCTTCATGCATCCAACCAGGACGTACGAGAAAAGATAATGGCCCTAGCCAAGATATTTCCGTTTGATGATGTAATCGCGATCGGCGACTACTATATCGAAAAAGTCGGACGGCGATTATCGTACGAATATATCCTGATTAAAGGAATCAATGATCAGCAGCAGCAAGCAGGAGAGCTTGCGAAAGTACTACAAGGGAAACTTGTACACGTAAATCTCATCCCCAATAATCCAGTTCTTGGTACGAGGTTCGAAAAACCGACACCAGAAGCGATGCAACTATTTAGTGATATTCTCACTCGCAAAGGAATTGCCAATACTCTTCGTGTGACGATGGGTGATGGTATAAAAGCCGCATGCGGGCAAC
Source organism: uncultured Gammaproteobacteria bacterium (assembly GCA_964592885.1). GTDB lineage: Bacteria > Patescibacteriota > Microgenomatia > UBA10105 > UBA927 > CAZERT01. The sequence goes on along the minus strand of CAZQGM010000017.1, from coordinate 9,865 downwards.
TGGATGGGAAAGAATAGACCCGCCTCCACAAAGTTACGGCGAGGCGAGGTGGGGAGATAGGGAGAAGATAGGTAGGGAGAAAACTGAAGACGGAAGACTGATGACTGAAGATAGATAGGGAGATTGGGAGTGAATGGGTTAGGAGAAAACGGAAGAGAAGGACTGAGGAGACACACAGATGTATAAAACCACACACCGGGAGTGACGGAAAACTATTTCTCAATTCATCGATTCGAATGACTCGCCTGGATGAATGATTGTTTTTTCTCCTACGGCGTTCACTAAAATGTGTCGTCCTTGCTCATCGATCGTTGTATACGTTTTAGAATTTGGATCGATTTGTGGGAGTGGTATTCCTTGTTTAACATACTCACGGATATGTCGAAATTGGAGGTGTGGTTGTATTCCCGGGAATTGAATGGGCACCTTCTCAAGGTTTCTCTGTAAATGGACGATATGGTATCGAGATGTCTTGATGTATTTAAGATCTTTTGTAGCAAACGATGTGATAATACCCATACCCATTCCATCCATTGAAAATGTTGATGACCCCATACCTCGTCCATGATCTGCCACCATGAGATGAAACACCGATCTGTTCCATGCTGCTCTCAATCCAGCAAAACCTGCGTGCATCTGAGCGTTTCGGACAAGTTCGTCGAATACTAAAGAGGGCGCACCTTGTATTTGTCCGGGTATATCTCTTAGCCATCCATATACTCCTTCATATTCATCTGGCCATATACGTTCATCTGGGAGGGAAATATCAAACCCTTGTTGTGAAACAAATCTTGCACACCCATCAGCATAGAATCTAGATATTGCACTCACCATTTCTAATCGTTCAGTATCTTTTGTGGGATCTATCACGAGTGCAGGTTCAAATCTCGTAAGGCGCGAAAATACCGCACGGAGCTGAGAATCAACCACTGAGTTCAGTGAGATATCTGGAGAAGGAGAGACGCGTTCACCCATGCCTAAATATATCAATATCCCATAACAATTTCAAGAAGCGTTGGAGAGTTTCTCACTAGCAATGAATGCAAATCGTGGTTGTTTGACCCTATCTACTTCAACTTCTTCAATAAACATTTTGAGAGGTCTGACCCATAGCGTTCCTTTTGGAAATTCCTCAGAGTCATAAAGTGACTGATAAACGACCATGGGTTCTAGATTTTCACTGTGATACGCCACACCGAGTACTCGGTACTCATGACCTTTGAAATGACGGTATACGCCGAGTTTGATGGATGGATGGTTCATATTTTAGAAAGATACTTTTTGATCGTTTCTTGTATATTTTCTGCATGATCGAGGGCAAGTCTTTCTGGAATCTCACTAAGCGGAAACCACTGAGCATCGAGTGCATCATCCCCATGTTTGAGATCACCCGTGACATCAGACACATAATAGACAAGGTTAATTGTTTGTTCCGGATGACGACCAGGATCACTATGGACTGCAACTAATTGTGGTGCAGATACATCGAGATTCGTCTCCTCTTTCACTTCTCGTATGACTGTTTGTTCGGCCGATTCGTCCCATGACACATATCCGCCGGGTGTCGCCCAAAATCCTTTGTATGGTTCTGCACCACGCTGCACTAGAAGAATTTTTCGGTCTTTGATGATGACGACATCGATGGATACGCCGCGGTTGGGATAGCGGTGACAGGTGGGGCATGGTTGCGTTAGATCTATATTTTCCATATAACTAGTATAGCTCTCACGAGAATAGAATATCATTTTTTGTCATCCCCGACCTGATCGGGGATCCATTTGTATTACAATATTTAAACTTGGATTCCCGCTTTCGCGGGAATGACGAGATAGTAGTAAGGAGCATACGTACCTGTTTTTATGCATATATGATAAAGGCAATTCTTAGTGATTTCGATGGGACGCTCGTGACTGAAGACATACTTGATGTCGTCTGTGGAATCGTCGGAAAGCGTGAGGAAAGTAGACTACTAAATGAGAAGTTTCAATCTGGCCAGATCACGGGGCTCACTCCGCTTATCACTCGGATAAACTTTTTGGGCGGAGTCACTGAAACTGCGATCGAAGCAGAGGTACAAAAAAATCCATATCTGACACCCGGGGCTATTGAATTATTCCGATTTGCTCGTGAATCAAATATCATCTCCATTCTCCACTCCGGAAACATCATGCCGATACTGACGCAGTATAAAAAGCTTCTGGGGATCGACTACTGTGTTGGGACAAAGCCACACATGAGCGAAGGGAAGATCTTGGGCATCTCGGAAGCGGACATACAAGGAAAAGGATTTAAACTGGAAGGCACGAGGGCAATTCTCACAGCTCTTGGGATAGATCCAAAAGATACGGTCGCCATAGGGGACTCGATTGCTGATCTTCCGATGTTTGCATTTGCTGGGGTCAGCATAGCGATCCATCCTAAAAAGGGTATAGAAAAACAAGCCGAGTATGTCGTAGAGGATTTACATGAAGTGATTTCGATTATTAATCGGTTAAACGTATCAGGGTGATGCGTTAACACTGAAAGCAAGAGAAAGGAACCCATATGAAAGTCATCAAACAATCTGAAGCGAATGTATTTCCAAATAGTCCGGAGTGTATAGCCCTCGAATATCCGTTTGGTGATCCGGATATCAATTCAGTCGTCATCAAGCTCAGTGGCCGATATCCCGAAACAGGATTTGCCATCAATGAGAAGTGTAAAGAGATGGCGTATATCATCGAAGGGGATGGAAAACTTGTCACGGAAACAGAAGCTCTGCCGGTTAGCATGGGGGATACAGTTCTCATCCACCCTGGAGAAAAATACTACTGGGAGGGGACGATGACGATGTTTGTCCCCTGCACTCCAGCATGGAGTGCCGAACAGCACAAGATCGTCGAGTAAAAAATAATAGATAACAAATGGGGAAAACGTATGAATATTGATGCGTGGCTGGAGCAGTTTAAGGAATGCTGGGAACACCATGACGTAGATGGTGTGTTGGGATTATTTGAAGAATCGGTAGAATATTATGAAACCCCATTTATCAAATTAGCCAACCACTCGGAGTTACGTACATCATGGAATGAAATTCTACTTCAAGAGAATATTCAGTTAAGATATACAGTATTTACGGCAGAGGGCGATAGGTTTTCTGTCCAGTGGAATCTCACGTACACAAAAAATGGAGAGACGAAACAATTTGCAGGAACGTACCTACTCACATTGAACGAACAAAATCATTGTACCTACTTTTTCCACTGTTGTGAGGGATTGAAGTAATTTTCAATCGCCACATACACGGATCAGTTTGGATGTGCGATCGAGAAATACTCTCTATGAAACATACTGTTTCGTATAAAGTGCCTGTAGGTTTTGAAATCCCCGAGAGACAGGCGAAACTGCGACCCATGAGCCCTAAGCATCCGCCACTTCGTTAATACCTCCGTAACTGATAGGTGAAAGCAGTAGTCAGGGATGAGAGGAGTGATCATCGACTTTTTTGCCATTCTCCGCGAATTGCCAAATATATATCCAGGTTTTACAGTCAAATACATAAGTGGTAGTGATGCCTCGTCTGCAATCGTCGTCGTTAGAGCACTGAGTGCTATGTGATCTGGATGACCATAAATACCATCGGGCTCGAGCGTCAGAAGATGCGTCGGGCGAGATGTCGCGATATGCGAGCGGATTTTTTTTGCGATCTCATCTACATGCGACTCGACATCCCCATCCGGAAATTCCCAGATATGGATACTCTCTTCGTTAGTAACGCCAGCAAGTCGCAAGCTATTGAGAAGTTCTGTATATCTAACCGATGAAAGCGAGGCACCGTCAGGTACTCCATACCGAAGGGTACTTTTGTCCCCTCGAGTCACAGTGATGATGGTCACGCGGATGTTTTCTTTTGTAAGAGACTGCAATATACCAGCACAAAATACTGCTTCATCATCAGGGTGTGGCATGATGACACACACGTGGCTTTTATTTGATATTCCAATGTCTAGGATGGATTGTATGTGTTTCATCAGATATTTGTTCCTTCGGGTCCCACACATTGAAACACATTTCCGTCCGGATCCGCTGCCGTCATAAACCATGTATCAAATGTTGGTGCCTTAAATGGCTCTGCGATAATAGTACCGCCTCGTAGTCCTATATGCATATACGCATTTCTGACAGAATCGACAGAAATATTGAACATGATTCGGAGTGGATCTTTATTCATTCCAGAAATTTCACTGTGCTGTCCTATCCATATGCATGGTTCCCCATCAGGGAACTGTAAAACCACACCAGTATCTTGAGGGTGAGTTCTTTTTTCGATGAGATGTAGTTCAAAAGTTTTTTGATACCAATTTGCGAGCTTTTGGTAATCCGATGACCAAATCAGTATTCGCGATATTTTTTTAAACATGGTTATATCTATGGTGAATAAGGTATAGATAGCTCAAATACTACGATATTGTATACGAGCCACACCTTCTGAACAAAAAGTGTCGATATGTGCCGTCAGTAAGCGATGAATTTGATCTTTGTCAAAAATACCGTATGATACTGATATTCATTCAAATTGAATACACTAGGGGGACTTATGATCAAGCACAATATCATCTATACAGCATCATCAAATTGGCGTTTTGACATCAAATCAGCTGAAGGGTCATATATTACCCTCTCAGACGGACAAACAGTAATCGATTTTACCTCTGGATATAATATCGCAAATTTAGGTTGGAATAATAAAGAATTACTTGAAGCCGCCGATGTCCAATTGAAGAAAAATACAGCAGTAACTATGTGGTCGACAGATCAAGCACAATGGGAATATGCTGAAGCTTTTATGCAAGTGCTTCCCAAATCATTACGCGCAGTGGGGCGTGCAATCGGAGGAATGGAATCTATTGAGGAAGCAGTAAAAACCGCTCGAGCCTACACAGGAAAGAAGAATATCATCGGTTTTCAAGAAATGTATCATGGTCAGTCGTTGACTGCTATCGCTCTCACATATCCCGAGGCATATATGCTTCCAAAGGCTGTTCAGCCCTCAAAAGATGGATTCATACGGATGGAATATCCAAAAAAAGGAATTGCAGATGAAGGTGCTCACTATCAATTGTTTTTAGAAAAGCTAGAGAATTTGTTAAAGGCCGGTGACGTGGCCGGCGTGTTGACAGAACCAGGGATGATTACTGGATGGGGATCAACAGACATCCTTCCAGATATGTTTAGCAAAGATATTCGAATGCTTACAGAGAAATATAAAACACTGCTTATTTTTGATGAAGTGGGTACCGGCTTTTCACGGACAGGAACACTTTTTGGCATGAATCGTATCGATGTCATCCCCGACATCGCAGTATTTGCAAAAGGAATGAGCAATGGGGTACTTCCGATTGGGGCAATGGTGACCACGACTGAAATCGCAGATGCTACATGGAATAAAACACAACTGCAATCTTCATTTGGCTGGAATCCAGTATCCTGTGCCGTCGCTCATAAAGTACTTGAGATTCATACGCGGGATATGGTGTGGGAAAAAGCAAAAATTCGAGGAGCGGGGCTTCTCGACTCACTTAAGAAATCACTTAGTGGGGTTCAGCAGATATCAACTATAGATGGTATCGGAATGGAAATAGGAATACAGTTTACCGCAACTCCAAAAATGGGCGAGACGCTTTATGCTATCCGAGACCTTGCGATGAAAAACGGAGCACATATCATCTGTAACGGTGCGACGACAATACAAATCATGCCGCCACTCACTACGGACGAGAAGATACTTGATGAAGGTGCTGAAATACTGGTAGCCGCGATAAAAGAAGAGTGCGGAAAACTATAATAGTAGGCTGGATACTAGGGACATTAAGATCGTTATAGCTGCATGGTGATCGCAAAGACGCCGAAGTCTTTTCCACCGAGCTCGTATTTGTATCGTTCATTGCCACGAAGAAAATTGTATTTTTTTACTCTATTTTCTATCGACCATTTGATATTCATTGCTTTGAGATAGAAGCCTGCACCTTTGAAATTCATCTCATCAAAACCGGAATTGTAGAGGTAATATGTATCGTCACATATAAAACCGATGACTCCTGCTACGTATTGTTCATCGATTTTGAGCATCATAATCTGTGTCGTGTCGGGTGCGAGTTTCGGGATTTCACGGAAGAACGCTTCAGTCGGAGCAGTAAAGAACTCTTTTTTTCGCGGATCGAGTTTCATGAGTGTGACCAAAGGATCAATCATGTCTTTTGAAATAGTAATGGTCGCGGTTGTGTGTTCACGCTCGAATTTCCGGAGTTTCCGCTCTAGTTCGTGGCGTTCTTTTTTTGGGAGCGACTCCACGTAGTCTTCCCATGTGGAGGGCAGCTCCATACATGGTGTCGTTTCCGATTGGGTTACGGTAGCCTGCGGGGTATCTTTGAAAAAAGAAAATGTAGGGGAGTCAGCCCAGATATTTGTGAGGTGAAGAGAGGTAGCACCGTTACTTTTGAGCGTTTCGATAATATCAGGCCAACATGTAGTGATATCGTCATTATTACCGATGATATCTTCTCGATCCGTTAATTCTGGTGTCCCCATAAGTGTCGCCGTCGATTCTCGGACGACAAACGGTGCGACGATTTTTTTACCGGTATCGGAGATGACCATCAGTTGGCCCTTTGGAGCAAACGCTTCATGCCAGGCACGTAACCAAGCCAGTGTTTGAAATGGAAGATGATGTAACGAGTTATTCCAAGAAGTTTGCCAGACGGATTCAACTTCAGACGAGAGCGATGAGTGAATATCCATTGGACGTAGTATACCAAAAATTATCAACGTTTAATGAACATTGGAATTAGCGAGATAGAAATGACGATTTCACTTGGCTTGTCCGTACGCTCTAGAAAAATTCAAGGCTTAGCCTTGAAGTGAGTCGGCGAGGCGCATCTCACGTACAAGCTGAAACGTAATCGGCGCCAAGGCGAGGGCACTGATGATCCCAAGGATGGTAAATACTGTTGTGGTGAGATAGGTTTGCTGGACTGTGCCAAAACCGGCGACGATAAGTGACGATAGGAGCGTGACGAATAGATTGAGTCCAGACAATGCCGTCGCACGGTGGGTAGATTCTAGATGACGGTTTAGGATCGCATCGAGAATCGTAAATCGGGCTCCACCCACAAGTATTAGGATACAAAGAGACACGATAGCTGTATGCTTTGACAGCATGATCCCCGGCAGAAATCCCAAAATCATGAGAACCGGAAATCCGATGAGGATGACGTGTTCGGGTATGTGTTTGATTTTTGTCGTGATCCATAGAAGTATGAGCGTCGTGACTATGTAGATACCAGCAAACAGGATTCCCTGCTCAGATGGGGAATACCCTACATCGTAGGCAAGGGTATTCATATAGTAGAAAAGAACGGTCCATGTCAGGCCAGCAACGAGGATATAATAGAGAGAAAATAGAGCAACAAAACGATTAGCGAATAAAGACGTGACGCCATCGACTAACCGTTTTTTATACAGCCCGAACGTCAGCTTCTTGTGGGTTGGCTCGCTTCCTTTCATATATATAAATGCACTGGCCGCCAGGAAGTACGTCGCTCCACGAAAGATATAGGGCAAGCTGTGATTGATCAAAAATAGGTAGCCACCAGACGCCATCGCGATAATCATGCCTATCCGGTAGATGAGAATCCCGTATGCATTTACGGTCCCAAATTGGTGTGCTTTATTTCTTTTTTTGAGACTATCAAAGAGAAACGCGGTATCTGCCCCCGATATCATCGTGGTCCCAAGCGTCCACATCATCATGGTACATAGAAATGAAAGGGGGTTTGGCAGTAGACCGTTACATGCCGCACATATGCCCGCGATGATATATCCCACGATCACCGTTTTTCGTCTCCCCCAACTATCGGCAAGTGCCCCAGTCGGAAGCTGGAGGATGATAGCAAGAAGTCCAGCGGCCCCTTGGATGAGCCCCATTTGGACATAGGTGAGAAAGCCTTGTTGAAAATCTATTTTGACCGGTATCTGGAAAAACGTGCCATTCCAGAATTGGGCCAGGTAAAAAAGCGGTATAAGTGACAACATGGAGCGGAGTATAGGTCTATATATCGTTTAGTGTCAAAGTTGACGAACAGTTCCGACAGTAGTAGACTTGAAGAGCCGGTTTGAATAGTATGTTTTGTCACGAGAGTTCGTAAGTTTGAGCGAGGCAAGGAATGACGACGAAGTTGTATCAGACCAAGATACAGCGAGAAGGAATGACATAGTCGCAGCCAAAATGATGAGCTCGCAGTAAAAAGATACTATTTAAACAGGCTCAATATATGGACACAGTCATGCGAACACTCCAGGATTTCGGACTTACGGAAAACGAAGCATATATATATAGAGAAGCGGTGAAAGTGGCGGAAACTAATCCATACGCGCTTTCCAAAGCGACAGGTATTCCACGGACGACTGTGTACGAGATCATCATGAGTTTGTCTTTAAAAGGACTTCTTGACCTCAAACGAAGTGATGGACTTTCAAAGCAGCAGACCAGTATCCGTGCCAAAAATCCATCGATTCTTCGCTCTATTCTCAAAAAAAGACACGAAGAACTCGTGCGCCTCGAAAACGATGTCGTACACGTCCTCCCGTTTCTCAAAGGAGATTTTCATTCGCTGACCCCTAATGCGGATTTCCAATTTTTTCCTGGGATCGAGGGCGCCAAACACGTATTTGTACTTGATCAATCGCTTCCTGACCAGGAGAGTGTATGCTGGAACTATAAAATCCCAGATGATGCATTTGGTCGGGACTTTATCAATGCAAATATAGACGAGGAAATCCATCGAAAACGGACACACCTCCAAAAAGACATTAGTCCCCTCAATGATTGGACACGTCATGTATTCACCTATCAGTGTGAGCGTGATCCTGGGTATCTTCAAATGAAAGAATTTCGGTATATCGAAAATCCACTCTTCACGCTCCAGGTGCGACTTGAGATTACCGGGAACCAAGTGCAGATCGTGAGTGTTGAAGGAGACGAGTGTTGGGGGCTAGTCGTCAAAAGTGAGACACTCGCCACATCCATGCGTTCTATATTTATGATTCAGTGGCAGATGGCACTCCCAATTACTAGCGATGTCGTGAAAAGCTGGGGATCAAACGCTTTTTTTGAGGCAGAAAAGAAATAGCGCTTCCGTTACCTGCGCATGAGGAGAGATATTTTCCCTATGTTGACTTTTTGCCTGTAACACGTATAATCACCAGTATATTCTTAGATCAAATCTGAGGCGGACGCTCATTGTCTGCTTCTTTTTTTCGTTGTTTAGACGGTATTATTCATTTTTTTAGCAAAGGATTTATTCCATGGCTACGAAGGCACATGTTTCTAACCGACTGTATTGGGGTTCAACGTATGAACACATCCCACAGCTAGACCTGACACTCGTCCAGCGCGAATCGTATCAATGGTTTATCGAACACGGCATTTCTGATCTTCTTTCTGAAATCTCCCCAGTCACTGATTTTACCGGAAAAAACTGGGAACTTTCATTTGGTGACTACTTTTTTGGATCTCCACGACTTACTCCAGCAATCGCACTTGAAAAAGGGCTGACCTACGACATGCAGCTAAAGGTCGTTGCGACCCTTACCAACAAGCAGACCGGACAGCACGTCACACAAGAAGTATTTTTGGGTGACATCCCGGCCATGACCAAAAACGGTACATTTATCGTCAATGGTATCGAACGGTGCGTCGTCAATCAGCTCGTCCGCTCACCAGGTATATATTTCACTGGTGAAGTAGATCCGACAACTGGTCGTACATTATATAGTGCCGAAATTCGACCAATGCACGGTTCATGGCTTGAATTTTTCATCACACGCA
>CAZQGM010000016.1:0-14093 GCA_964592885.1 uncultured Gammaproteobacteria bacterium | reverse complement strand
TGAATCTCAGTGAAGCTAATACCGTGATAATAGTAACTGGTGACCGAGATATCATGCAACTGATTGATGATCATGTGTTTACGTTTATGCCGACCAAAGGATTGTCAGAAGCAAAGCTTTACGGCCCAGATGAAGCAAAAGTGCGTATAGGCGTGGCGCCTTCGATGATACCGGACTTTAAGGCGCTCGCAGGGGACTCATCAGATAACTATCCCGGTGTCCCCGGAATTGGGCCAAAAACAGCCATCGATCTGCTCGGGGTATTTGGATCAGTCGAATCACTCTACAAAGCGGTCGAACATCATGATGCGGCTGCGGATAAACTCCCAACGGGCGTACGAGAAAAACTCAATGCGGGGAAAAAAAGCGCTATGTTAGGAAAAACACTAGCGACCATTCGTCGCGATGCCCCTATTGATATCGTATTTGAAAAGACGCGCGTGACCGATCCCGCAACTTCTGAAGCGATTGATGAGGTGGGAAAGCTCGGTTTTCAATCACTTCTGAAACGACTGACGAAACAAACCATAGAACACACGAAACAGGAAACAAAAAAACAAAAAGATCCAAAATCCGACGATCCCCAGATGTCCCTGATATAATGTAATTGTCATCCCCGCGCAGTGCCCGTCCGTAGCTTTAAGCAAAGGAGGGTAGGCGGGGATCCACTATTTGCTTCGCCTATGTCGTAGCAAAAAAGACATCCCATGCCTACTACCCAACTAAAAATCGCTCTTATCCATGATTGCTTACGCGAGTACGGTGGTGCTGAGCGGGTTGTCGAGCATTTTCACACGATCTGGCCTGATGCTCCACTCTATACGTCATTTGTAGACTACACATCCCTTGGACGTCATGCAGATCGTTTCAAGGGCTGGACCATTCACGAAAGTTGGGTGGCACGGTGGCCGTTTATCAAACGGTGGATCTCTCCGCTTCGATTTCTCGTCCCCACCATCTGGTCAGGGTTTGACCTTTCTGGATATGATGTCGTTTTGTCCTCGAGCGGATGGTTTATGTGCCGGGGAGTGACAGTCAAAAAACCAGCTGTCCACCTTTGTTATATCCACCATCCACCGAGAAATCTGTATGGATACGCAACGGGGACCAACTTTACGAAATACCCCATTATCCGGTGGTATTCGTCTATTCTTAATTTCTTTCTTCGACAGTATGACTATGAAACAGCTCAGGCCGTAGATGTGTTTATCGCTAATTCAAAAGAAACTGCCCGTCGGGTCAAAAAATTTTACCGCCGTGATGCGATTGTGATCTATCCACCAATACAAAAACCAAAAAAAAATGCTAATCAAAGTGGTTCATCAATTTCAAATTTTAAATTTAAAATTTCTAATTCGACTCCCTACTATCTTTCCGTCTCCCGCTTATCGTATGCCAAGCGCATCGATCTCCTCATTGAGGTAGCAAACACAAAAAAACTCCCACTTATCATTGTGGGAGATGGGGGAGAACGAAGGCGTTTAGAGGCGATGGCCGGACCAACCGTTAGATTCGTCGGCTCTGTCTCCGATGAGGCGCTCGGAGACCTCTACAGTGGCGCAAAGGCCCTATTATTTGCAGCACTTGATGAAGACTTTGGTATGGTACCAGTTGAAGCGATGATGCACGGCATCCCTGTCATCGGACTAGCTGAAGGGGGAGTCAAAGAGACGGTTATCGATGGGAAGACGGGTATCCTTTTTACGACTCCCACACCAGATGCACTCTCCCATGCAATCGATCGCTTCGAAAAAATATCAAAAAATCACGTATGGGCAAAAGACTGCATCACATTTGCCAAAGGCTTTTCCGAAGAGATATTTTCAAAAAAAGTGAAACAATTAGTCAACAAAGTGACATCACTGCAGGAAGTAAAGAAATAAACGAAATGAAACAAGCCGCATCTCCACCCACGCTGACTATCGAATGGTTGTCCCGACAAATGGTTTACCATCAAGCGCTTTTCCTAGGTTATCGAGATTCTTTCCATTGAGGATTTTTACGGTGATCCCAAGGTCCTGAGAAAGTTTAGAGGCAATCGGATCAAAGGGGAGATTCATGCGAGGACTCCATGTGTCTCCGCTAATGGCTCGATACTCAGCCCACGTCATTTCATCAATCGCTTTTGCATCTGGAAACTCCCGTGGGTCTTTATCAAACACCTTATCGATATTACTCATATTGATGACTTCTCGTACGCCGTAGTCTTGGCAGAGTGTGACAGCATCGTAGTCTGTCGACCACCCTGGCTTCCACCCAGCGGCAATCGCTATTGGCTTGTCTATTTTGAGGATAATCTCGTAGTGCTTGATGACCCGGGGATCGGCGATATCTCGAAATATAGTGCGAATAAGCTGGGCATTGAGGCGTGTCGCATGGATCCCAAGCCAGTCCATATCGTCATTTGATAGCTCGTGTCCGACAGTGGTTTTCCCAGCATCGATAAATGTCTTAGCCGTGTTTCCACCACCGACGACGATAAAAAAACGCCGCCCGTAGGCGGTTATTTGATTTCGGATAAAAAGATTAAATGCCTGAAGAAACTCAGTATCGATACCAAGCTTTGGGGCGACGATTGAGCCCCCGAGAGAAAGGATGAATGCGTTATCTCCTATACTCATAAAAATAGCGCCTCAGGCGCGTAGATATACCTGTATAGTACGCTCAAATGCCTCTGTTGTCAACCCAATATACATATCTGATATGCCTATCATGGCAGCCACCTTCACCCAATCTATCTTCTCCCCATCTCCCCACCGTCACGTATCCATGTTTCTCATGTGTTATTCACGCATTCTTCATGTGGTAATCATGTGTGCCCTAAGGTGCCACTTCTTGCCATGTATACGGTAGATCGTTCATCACGTTTGGCATAGAGAAAAGAAGCGCGGGATCAAAGATAAATAACTCTGATGGGGTCGTTGTATTTGAGGCACCTACATCGCGAGCGAGCGTAAATGTATCAGCGATGAACATTCCTTTCCCGACTAGACGATTTGCCCCTGTTCCTGTATTAAAAATTGCCGTTCCTCCATTGCCTGCTATATAGACACCGTTGAGAGCGGGAGAGGCTTCAGTGCCACTCACTACTGGATCGACCGTTATATTGCCATTGACGATAAATGCGACAAATGAGTCCACACTTCCAAGCTGCACGGTATTATTGATCGTTAGCGTTCCATCGATAAGCACGATCACTTTATCACCAGCCGGAATAGTAATAGGAGCGTCAACAGTCACCGACCCCGTCGCGGTATATACAGTGGTGTCTTCTGTCCCGGAGTTGGCAAGCGACGTGATGGATTGTGAGGTGAGTGCTTCGGTCCCTCCCGCTTTTAGTCGAGGGTAGTATGTCGCATAGAGGTTTTGCATGATATATGGTTCTCCTGTGACAGCCCATGATGGACTAGGAGAAATGGTCATGGTAGTGCCCGCCGTAACGACACCCTCCGATCCACCAGCACCTGGCCGTGTAAATGTTTGGGGTACGACTGAACCAGGAATCGATGTTGTGATCGTTGTGCCGCTATAGACATCGCCCTCTACTGTTTGTACCCACGGACCTCGAACAGTAAATCCGATGAAAAAATTGAGCGTATCGCTTGCCGGCAACACCGCAGCTGAGCCGGTTAGAAGTGTCGCGTCGGACGCAAAGTTATAGCAGGTCGCGACGGGGCTATAGTCGCCAGCAGGATGACTCCCCATAGTGAGAAATGTATATCCAGCTGGGACACTTCCCCATGATACGGGTCCACCAGACTGGATCTGGGATGCGGGGACGAGTGGAAGTCCTATGCTACTGATCATACTAATATTGATGCCATCGAGTAGTGATCCTGCGGCTACATCTGCACACGATGGAGTAGTAGATGTCACTAGTCTCGCGACAGCGGTGATCGTCCCGGTGGCGCCCGGTGGAGGAGATGTTGGAGAGGGAGCAGGTGGGGATGTGGGACTTGATCCAGGTGGAGCCGTTGCTCCTCCTCCCCCAGAACCAGTGTCTTCAGGTACGCACCCGCACTGGATTTGGAAATTGGCGGCACCACACCACCGCGTCTGACAGTACCATCCATTATATTGAAGAATACATGAGCCCCATGCTCCACAGGCAACCGGAGGAGTTGGGATTGTACACCAGCATGTTCCACACGAAAAGGGAACTGTTGACAAACCAACACATGATCCCGTTTCGGCACAAATGCTATTGCAATACGCTGTAGAACCACACTGAACACCACTATTACAATCATTTACATCTCTCGTTGGAGTCGGAGGAAGAGGCGTAGGAGAATACACTTGTGCATGTGTGTCGCCCAAGAAAAAGAAAAAAAGCATGCTCGTAACGAGTAGGTAGTAAATGACTCGATATACCCTCATGGTATATCCATTCTATACATACGAGACAGTGGCCACAAGAATCCCTTCAAAATGAGATGCACCAACATGTGCCACAACTGGTCTTACGGAAGCATTTCTATTGCGCTCGCCCCAGAGAAAGAAATCAGTGTCATAGCTCCCTCCCATCCCTCTGGAGCCACTCCTTCGTCACAAAATTTTTGAACATCCTTTGGAGTCATCACGCCCAATGCGCTCCCGATGAGCTCACTTTTAAATGTCCCATCTGGCTCTAGCATAAGAGGGAGAAGCTTTTGACCAAATCTCGGTGCTCCACCTATATAATCATGATTAAGCAAATCAGGTGTAAATCCACCAAAAATCGATCCGGCCCCTCTTCGAGCCATCAAGTCTTTAATAAGTACATCGTTGTGGTGTGCGCTATCTTCCAAGCCTTGTCCAGTAGCTACACCAATCACACGTATTGGAGAACCATTGGCCCCAGGTAACTCAAGGATCATAAAAACGGCCGCAGTTGCTCTATCTTGAGTAGGGGGACCGGGGCGAACAGCTATCACTTCAATTGGGAATTGCTCATTTTTACGACTCTCCGAAATGCCGTCAATCCTGCAGGTGCCTGTACCCCCAATGTCTATATATAGTAACCGTGCATTTGATTCACTTGGGTTTTTTTCCGGTCTAGGATTCACACGCTCAACTTCAGTAAACCATTTTTTGAGTTCTATTTCGGTTTCTTTACCCCATGTGGTAGGAATCGTTTTTAAGTCAGGCACGACACATGTTGTATCGGTACATTTCAAAAAAGGTGACCAGTCAACTGGGATTAAAGCTTGTTCTGCTATTAGTGTCGCCTCAGCAGTTTTTGTCACTGTCGGATTTGAGGTTTTTGTCACCGTTGGATTTGCTGTTTCGGTCGGCGGGATTGCACTGGGAGGAAGTGGTGTAGATGTATCAGGTGATGCAGTTGGCTGAGTCACTGGCTTCTCTGGAGGAGGTGTTGCTGTGAGTTTTGGAACTGACTCGTTTTCACCAAGAGCATGCACATCCGTCACGCCAATCCATGAAGAGAGATCAAATGTTTGAGAACCATCAAAGTTTCCAGAATGACGAACGCTGAGCATAATTGGATCATCTTGACTATCACCGGGGTATACAAATAGTACAAATTCATCGCTAGATGCTCCCGGAATAAATATGCTTTTTGGCTCCAAGCCCAAAACGGGCTCCACCCTGCCATTGTCACGTGTAGTACTAAGTAGCCAACCATACGATGGGTTATTTTCATCCCCAAAGTTAAACGACGGATACATTACGCCATCTATAACTTGTACTGGGCCACCTTCGTTTGAGAAGGCCATTTGTATATCATGAGCTCCATCTGTATGAGCTCCAATCCCTAAATCCACAAACGCGATCGAGCGATCTGCCATCTCTTGTGTTTCCATCCCCGGAGCGTGCACACGATACATTTGTGCGACTGAATCAGATGGCACTCCTGAATCTACTAGTGCATCTAGTAATTTTTGTGCCTGGGGAATGACAGCTAATTCTTCTGCGGTGAAATTCCCGCCTGATACTGGGATATCAAGTCCAACCGCCGAGAAACTTTTCCCATCAGAAAACATCTTCTGCTCAAAATGAGATGATGAAGCTAATGCCTCTGAGGTAACCTGAACGGAAGAACATCCAGCTAATACAGTTACAGCCGCTTCTGTAGCGACAGCAAGTCCTTCTTTCACTGTCAATTCCGACAGTCTCCCAGTTAATACTTTTGCCGGACCGTCTTTAAATGGATTTCTAGTATAATTGACGAGTCGTGGCTCTCCTTCTTGATGCGGTGACATATAATCCTATAATATATCAAGTGTACAATTAAATCAATGGGTAATCATATAGAGGTCAACCAGATACATATAAAACCCTTCGAGTGGCCATCTCATATCGCGCATGCGGGATGGATCGAGGGAAAAAAAGCCGAAATACGGAGAGGCCATCTTGATTGGCTCTCTCTGCCTCTTCCGGAAGATCGGATCACAGAGGACGAGAGTCAACGAATCAGCGCAATATACAGACAAATCGACATATTCAGGTCAGGAGATGACTCTCCCGCGTCTCAAGATACATGTCTTTTACCGAAAAAATGGGAGGAGAAGATTGAGAAAAACGGTGTCTGGATAGAAGTACAGCGGCGTATTCAGATAGCATACACACATCTGGAACAGTTACCAGATACACCAGAAAGGACACAAAAAGCGGTAGCGCTTTCCTGCGCAGTCATGGAGGTTCTCTACAAACGGGGAGAGACGACTATTCCATCCTTATATCCCCCACAAATCCTTGCACTGCTCCGTGCTGCTGACAATCTCGAGGACCCATCAAACAGAGGACTCTTTGAAGAAATCGTGTCCGGAGAAGGAAAAACAAGCGTCGATATTCGAGCACTTATTCCGATAGCTATGTTGAAAGGACGACACATCGACATCATCTCTCGCACACCGTTTGCGACAGAAGACATGCAAACTAAATATGATCCCATTGCACGTGTTTTTGGATTTTCACTCGCAACGGTAGATCCGCTAAATGAACCAGGAACATTTTCCATACGGAAATATGACCAGCGCGGAGAAGTGATGGGTGGAAATATCTACGCCAAAAATGGAAGGGGTGTGCATCCTGATTTGGCAGAAGCCCTCCATGGGAGAAGCATCGTCATTGCATCCAACGTCACAGTTCGACACCTGGCGCTTGCGGAACCCTCACTTCTCAGGCCCGAGCCACAGCGAAAAAATCCATCAGCGCCCAAATCATCTACGAATCCTACGTACCAATATTCCGTGATTGCTATTCCCGATGAATGGGATAGTCCGACTGTTGATACCCAAGATAATGCAGCAGCATCAGGATCTACCCAAGTAGACTTCTCTGGAGAAATCCTCCGTGGGTGGAGACCCTGGAAAAGAACGGTTGCCCCTCCCGATCCGGCAATGATGGAAAAACTGAAACAATCAGTCGGGATACCCAGGATTGAAGATGCAACAAGACAGCTAATGGAGAACATCCATCTGAAAAAAAAGAAAGAAAAACTCCCTCCTCAACCTACCATTGATGAAGTGAAAGCCCGAATTGAACAATATATCGAAGAACAACGTTCAACAATAACAAACGTTACCGACGAGATGGAACGTTATGCATATAAAGCCGGAAGAAATGAAAGAGCTCGGTGGAATATGGGACGGAAAAAGGCGATAGAAGATCGTTATGTCCTCATGCAACTACTTTTTTCTTGCTATGACGACATGTGTAGTAGAATCCCATATATCGATAGAGATCATCAAACAGCATACTTTCGCCCAGATGGAACATTGGGCGAACAGGGCTGGATTAATATTGCGAGACGGATGCTTCATACACTTAATCTCGTGCCATACCCTGACGTGGTTCCAGACGAGACGCTCTATAAATACATCACACAAGATGTCTTCCCTGATCATGTCCGGGATGCTATCAATCAAGCTATTCAGTATCGAAACGGGATGTATGCAGATACTCAAGTGTTTTATGGCACACCACAACTCATGGCTACAGGAAAAATGATGGGAACTGAGCAAATAGTTAATCTATATCGACCAACTATTGAGGGAAAAGCAACGACTATTCATCTGAAAGATCGGGAGTCTGGATTTCCAGAGGCAAATACGACACTTCCACCAATGATCATGTTGGCCTTGACCGCATGGACAGGACTTCGGAATCCAAATGTGGTGCTACCAGCAACAGCGACGGTTCACCAAAATACAATGTCATTTCAAGAATACATGACTCTTCGACCGGAAAAGACTATTGCGTTTAGTGGCACTGGAGCCGATCCAGTCCTCCGAGATTTTTACAGACAGCAATATGGGATGGAGACGACACGAATACCAGGTTGGAAGGAAAACAGACTTATCGTGAACGACCCTATCCCAAAAAAGAATCTAAACGAAAAAATTGCATGGCTTAAGTCTTATATCGAAAGACAATCTCAAAGTGTATTTCATCTCCTTATCGATGCTACGACAGAAGAAGAATATCTAGCGGTCACGGCGGTACTAAAAGACATCTATGGAGATCCCGATGACCAAAAACAAAAAACGATACCTCTCTATTTTGGACGAGACTCTACAGCACGACAGGCAGGAAAAATGTTCACGAAGTTAGGAATAGACGGAGGAATCATGGTAGCACTTCGTCTAGCCGGCCGAGAAATAGATATTCCAGGAGAAGAGTTGACTGTCATCTGCTTGTCTCCTCGAGATTCTCTTCGTCAGCAATCACAGGTTATTCGTCGAGCAGGAAGAAATGGAAAAACCGGATATGCATACATTCTATATTCACCTCATGACGAAGTGTTTCGAAATATCCCCTTTGACGTTAGGCCAACGTTTGATGTAACCGAAGGGGTATCGCCTCGTTTGTCTTTACAAGAATTACTTCATCGAGGATGGAATCCTCAGCGTCTTCTCATGGAGGCATACCAAACAAATGAACAGATAATGGTGAAAGGAATCGCCGATGCTCAAAAAAGTTGGATGCACATCATGCACGCACGAGCACACACGTTATCACTTGACCCGACCATATACAATATTGATCGAATTTGGCAATATTGGCCACTCATCAATACATATATTGGACACTTATATACGATGAGACATACCTATTCAGGACTCGGAAGTAAAGATGAGACAATCTTTCAAAGACTTGTTGATATGTATACCAGAAATGCTATCGAGGCTATTGCCACAGTACCAAAAAATAAAGCAAATCCACAAACGATAGAACGTTTATTCTATCTACATCTTGTCGAACGACCAACACAAGAGTTTGGATTAACCTAATATATCTACATCGCTATCTCGACGGTATACGCGCGGATAGGACGGGGGAATGGCGCCCACGTTCCTCTATTTGCCAGAAGTACCCATTCACCGATTACCTTCCAGTCACTCCCCTCATAGAGATGGTTTGCAATCCGAAGGATGACCTCCGTTCTCGGTTTTAGAAGTTTGGCAGCCTCCGCCTTTGTGACGGTCAAAATTTCATTTGGATTTTCTCCGAAACCCGCGCGATGAAGTCCAATCGTCAACGCTCCTTTCGGAAGTTGCAAGATGACACTTGCCTTTGACTGTTGTGGGTCGGGGATAAATGTTGCCTGACAGCGATATGTCCCGTCTTTATCAAGAAGACATCCTGATGTGAGGATCATCCGAAGTGAATATGTCAGAGGCTTGTCTTTTGGATATGCACCGACAAATTCGCTCGGCGACATGAGCGCTGTAAGCTCGGTGGGGTTTGCAGTCGGCGATCTAAAGGTGGGAAGGGCTATTTTTGTAGGCTTAGCCCCCAGTGTGGATGTCGGAAAAAGCGACCGTTCCATCGTGGACTCTGGGGTGGAAACGTTTTTCTCTGTACTACCGAGACCAGATATACGCACGACGATAAGCGTGATGATCAGAAGCCCAATGAAGATAACGGCAGGAACGGTATACGTCTTCATATCTACAAGGTGAGTACTCTATCTATCGTAGCACACCCCGAAGATAGATCTGTATCATGTGTCGAAACGCGTAGTACGTGATGACCACATCTCCCCACAGAGATTTTTTCTGGACGTACCGTAGGTCATTTTCCATCCATACCAAAAACGATTTCTCGTGGTACCCTTCGTAGATATACGGGAATAATATCCCCGGAAGCACTGATTCCCGTATATGACGAATATGCATGGGGATACGCACTGCTTCGTCTACCGGGAATGGACGGGGACCCACAAAAGTCATATCCCCCCGGACGATATTAAAAAGCTGCGGAAGTTCATCAACGCCTGTATGACTGAGCAAACGACCGATCGGGGTATGTCGCGGATCATTATATATTTTAAATACCGGCCCATCTGTCTCGTTTTGCTTCAGAAGCGTTTGTTTTTGGGTGTCTGCGTCCTTACACATAGTTCGAAATTTCCACATGACAAACGGTATTCCTCCTTTTCCCATGCGTTTTTGCAAATAGAAGATCGGCCATCCAGATGTACAGAAGATAGCAATGGCAATAAAAAAGAACACCGGTAAGATGAGGATGATCACAAAGATAGCAAGAAGAGATCTCAGTACATGCATATATAGATGCTATTAATGCTCAAAGCAGCCTTTATCATAATCATCGGTGATAGAGAAATCCAGAGTAATCATATAAAACGATAGTGTTTTACGGTAATACGTATAACATCCATGACTACACGTATGTTTTTGGGATGGTCTGCGCTAAAATAGGCGGTATGCACGCTTCATTCTGGCATTTTATCGAGCTTCTCGTTGCGATGACCGAAAAGGAACTTCGTGCTCGGTATAAGCACACAGTATTTGGTTTTTTCTGGCTGATTGCTAATCCACTACTACAAATGCTCGTTATCGGATTCGTATTTACGTTTTTCATGAAAGAACCCATTCCTCACTATAACTACTATTTATTTACTGGGTTACTCATATGGAATTTCTTCTCCTTATCTCTAACAAAAGCGACACCCAGTATCGTATTTGAGCGATCACTTATAAAAAAAGCAGCGTTTCCCCGTGAAGTCATCCCAGTTTCAATTATCACCTCAAACTTTATACACCTTGTCGTAGCACAGGCACTATTCCTGATCCCTACGTT
Source organism: uncultured Gammaproteobacteria bacterium (assembly GCA_964592885.1). Classification (GTDB taxonomy): domain Bacteria; phylum Patescibacteriota; class Microgenomatia; order UBA10105; family UBA927; genus CAZERT01. The sequence continues at coordinate 3,047 of CAZQGM010000016.1, read as the reverse complement.
TTTTCAAGGAACACTATCATGGCAAACAATCCCTTTTGCGTTGATCGGATATATGTATTTACTGGCATTTACAATTGGCTTAAGTCTCCTTACAAGTTCACTGAATGTGCGTTTTCGGGATATCAATTTTTTCGTGCAAGCTATTCTTGTGATTTGGTTTTATGCGACTCCAATCGTTTATTCTTTTGCAGTTATTCCATCCACATATATATGGCTATGGCGTCTCAACCCTATGACGAGCATCTTGCAGCTTTTTCAACACGCATTCATCCAATTTCCCATGCCGGGGGTAGCGATGCTTGGAATCAACTCTTTTGTAATACTCTGTGTGCTCATAGTAGGGATATATGTATTTCGAAAAGAAAGCAAAAATTTTGATGATTGGGTATGAAATATACAAACAACATCGCTATCGAAATGAAACATGTGACAAAGGAGTACGTGGTCCATCATGAGAAACCAACCTTGGTAGAATCGTGTATCCGTGAGAAAACTGAACTATTTACAGCTCTTCGTGACGTCAATCTGACGATAAGAAAAGGGGAGCGTGTCGGTATAATTGGTCCAAATGGATCCGGGAAAACGACGTTACTCAAAATTATCGCTGGTATTACCTCGCCAACCAAAGGTGATGTCACAGTACGAGGAAAACTTGTGTCGCTTATAGATCTCAATGCCGGTTTCCATGCAGATTTGACAGGGTACCAAAATATTTTCCTTAATGCGTTATTTCTCGGGATGTCGAAAATTAGTATTCAGGCTGTCTTACCAAAAATAATCAAATACGCCGACATTAATCAGTTTATTGACGCTCCTCTTTATACCTATTCGTCAGGTATGACACTTCGACTGGGGTTTGCCATAGCAGTTCATACAGATCCAGATATCCTGATCCTTGATGAAAACATGAGTGTGGGCGATAGAGATTTTCAAAAAAAAGCGACATACACCATTAATCAGCTGATGAAGAGAAACATCACAGTGATATTTGCTAGTCACGACCTAAATCGAATCAAACAGCTATGTACGAAAATTATTTATTTAGATAAAGGAACCGTAACTGTCGGATCCATTCAACTACTCGATTCATATAAACGAAAAAAATTATACTAAGAGCTACAGAATTCCATGAAAATTCCAATTATACATATTCGACTCCAGAACCTCTTTCTGCTGATCATGTCGATGATAGGTATTATGGTACTTATACGACCTGTGTCGTCCATCGTGGTATCCGTTATGCTAGGAGCTGTTCTTGGAGCAAGCTCCGTGATGGTGTTCTTCATATTTCGATATGGAGTATATATAACGATTCATAAATTTTATATCGGAAATGAACTCTATAGAGTCATCGATCACATCTTGCCGTTAGATATGCATAGTAACAAGCGCATTATCGTGCAGTGGGATGAAAGTGTGTTTCATTCTGCAGTGTTTACTAACCGACATGATACCTGGGCATTTTTTGATACAGTGAGAATCCTTCTTCAAAAAAATCCTCTGAAAAATTTCCGTCGTTCATTACTCATCGGCGCAGCCGGGGGATCAGTCGCATACACGCTTGCACATGACTACGCTACTGTTCACGTTGATGCAATCGATATATCCCCTGAAATGAAAAAAGTGGCCACGACCTATTTTCTAAAAAATAGATTTTCTGATCAAATCACCTATATGATTGCCGAAGGTTCTGCATACACTGCTTCCACAAAACAGACGTACGACTTTATTTTCGTTGACGGTTTTACAAAAAATGTCATTTCAAAAGAACTTACATCCGTGTCGTTTATCAAATCACTCAAAAAGATCCTGAATCCTCATGGCTTGGTGTTCATCAATTTTGGGTTTTCAAATACGTATTCTATAGCAGAAACGTGCCAAAAGTATGCACGTGTGTTTCCAAATCTTCAGTTATATACCAATCGTGGAAGTATATTTGGCGTTGTATATTACAAAAAAATTCACGGATGTCCACTTATGCATATCCAAGGAAAATAGCTAATCATGTATACAACAATTTATGCATCGCTCTCCAAAACATATGCGTGGTCTGGATTTTTTTCGATATACGCATAACGATAGGGAGTTGATTAATCACAGAATATACGACAAATAGGAGTTTAAATAGTCTATGCTTAGATTCTCGTAAATCTACGATGCCCCGCACATGGTATATACTATCTACTCTCCCAAGAAAGTTTGCGGCCGTATAGTTACCATCCGTATATCCGTTATTATCTCCTTTTAGGAGATAATGATACTGTGTATTTCTAAAGGTTTTCCAAATGATCCGATGTGCCACATTCACACAATTTTTTTGTATAACGACGATGTCGCCAAGTGCATATGAAGTATCTGGGATATGAGTCGAAATCACCAGAATCGATGCCGCTGGTATCAACGGCTCCATACTGGTTCCTGAACACAACCCCCTAATCGTATGAGAAAACAAATTACTTTTCATAACCGTATCAAAAAAACATATGCAGTGTACCTATCGATAGCTGATATCCAGATATGTTTGTCTACTAACTCCAATGTAGTATATCTAGTACTCAAAAAATATTATAGAAAATATATACACGCATTATCTAAAACGACACGTACATACACAATAGAACTTGATGAAAGCGCTGCTATACCAGAAGTTACGCGCCGTGCCTCTCATCATTTTTACATACGTTTCCCAAATATTGCTGGAGACTTTTATTCATTTAATGATTATTTTCGAAGAGTATTTGCAGATATTTTAGTTCAAAATAATGGGGTACTACTTCACGCGTCTGCTATTGTTTACAAAAAATATACATATATCTTTACTGGCCCGGAAGGAGCGGGGAAATCTACCATCTCTCGGCTTTTCCCAAAGCGTTCGGTGAGAGGTGATGATGTCGCGGTTATTAGGATGATGCAGGGCGTCCCATATCTTTTTGGATCCCCATTTTACCAGAAGACTAGACGGGCATATCCAAATACAAAAACACGAATCACAGGCATATGTACTCTTGTCCACTCTTCATACCATCTCATGTATCAGCTCCCAAAAG
>CAZQGM010000015.1:0-14328 GCA_964592885.1 uncultured Gammaproteobacteria bacterium | reverse complement strand
CAATGATATTTTAGAGGAAATACTTGTTCGATTAGTTGCTGGAACCGATGATTCAGTGACGAAACTTTACTCTGTAGGATATATCGACCAACAGAATATATATCATCCTGTCAATTCTCTTGAAGCGCTATTACAAGCATCAAAAACACAGAGACTTGCATTTACGATGGAATATTTGGATCCAAATACGTATCGTCCGGTATCATCATTTGCGCCTATTCCTGATTTTTCATGGAAACCCCGACCATCGATGACTGAGGCTGAGACAGACCAATTTTTTAGCGTTGCTGATGCGATGATTCGCTCGACAGCTCGATTATATTCCGCAGGGATATATCAAAACGATAAACCCGCTGAGGCGACGTACGTGGATACGGAATTGCTACAAAAAGGTACCGTTCGACTCAAACGATTGGATTTCGGATTAGAGCCCTTTATGTTTATGCCCGAAGAAAAAGAGGAATCAGTGCAACGCCTTTTGACCCAAGCACAGTTTGTCGGATGGGACGGCGATCTATATAAAGTACGAAATCAACTACGGGCACGGTTTGAAGAATTAGTTAAGCGGGATACTATACAACAGATCCTCTTTCCTTTTGATCTAAAAACTGATTCAAAAAATTATTCAGCTAATGTCACATCACTCGATGAGGCAATCGCCCTCGACTCTCCTGCGGTGTTAGAACAATTGAAGTCATATCCTACTCGACTCGCGGAATTTCTCATACTCCTGAAACTCCTCAAAGAACAGGAAGTTGCTGGGGTTACAGAAACGATGGATATCGACGATGTCTCTCTCATGATTGCCGATTTTCGCACGGCTACAACCGGAGAACTATTTAACCCAGACACATCACCATGGTATGCGCTCTACGTACAATGGAATCAGTCGGATAAAAAGCAGGCTGTATTTGATGCATCTACCTATACGGTTCGTCGTGGACTTCCGAAGCGATTGACTAAAATAGAACGAAAACAAAAAATAGAAGGAGAACAACGCAAAGCATATCTGACGGAACTACAAGTTCTCAAACAATCCCTCATCAAGGATTCGAAGTTTCTATCGATGATACAAACGCTGCGAGCTCACGAACTGCAAATGGGGGAGTACGCCGAAGATATTTTTGGAGGAGATTTTTCAAAGTTGCAACCTTGGAATGTGCGAGAGCAGATGAGCAACATAGCAAATAAATATTGGACGTTACGTGGTTATACATACGAAGAAAAAATGGAAGATTGGATGACCTTGTATAGGGAATCACTCGATGTGTTGGATGAGGACAATCACCCACCTCTCGCTCTCTCTGCTCCTTGGAACGAGCTTCTTGCTGTCGTTCAGGGGAAGCAGACTCTCGGAGATCTGTATGATGTCTTGCAGTCAGAAACCTTTGACGGATGGGAATCACTGCAAACAATAAGGGAGTATATCGTCCTCGGTATAAAAGAAGTGCAACAGGAAAACTATCAGACTGCAGCAGCAACAATTCAAACCATCTTCGCGCAGGTCACACCTGAAGGAAACATGCTCGAGACGATCCATGAGGTTACAGAAATTATTAGACAAATTCAGGACGACTTGAGTGGGAATGCTTCAGCAGATGGACCACCGGGGGGGAGTGTTCCCTCTTTGTCTCCATCGTCGTTTACTATTGACCCTTCACAATTGACACTTCAGGCATACCCGATGAATCGATCAGTTGAGAATATCCCAGAGGTGTGGAAACAACCGTTGACATTCGTACTTCCTGAGGAAGCTATTGGGCAAGGCGCATATGGAACGGTATTTGATGTACCACCAGGTGTGTTTGGAGATACGGAAACGGAATATGTTGTGAAAATTGATGGAGGTAGCGCTGATTTTGACGAAAACGAAATGCTACGAGAAATATTTACCCGTATCACGTTTGGAAGTGATCCGGCTATTCTTCCGATTCAAAGCATCGGGTATGTGGATCGTGACCGAAAATATCATGCTGTATCAAATTGGGAAGAATTGAACTCTCATGCACAGATAGCATTTGTCATGAAAAAGTTTACAGCTAAAGACTTTGTAAGTATTGATACGGTGCAAAAAGATATTGAAGAGATACATGCAAAATATTCTTCTGATAGAGATATACAGAAACGAATAGAATTTTGGCAGAACTATTTTGGAACGTCAGATACGGATGTGATTCTTCGAAAACTTATTGAAATATTATTGTTGAGTAAAAAAGCACTCGTCGCTTCGGAAACGAGACTCAAATCCCATGGATTCTACCAACCAGATAAACCTGGTGATTCATATCACATAGATCTTGACGAACTTTCCCGTGGTGTAGTTCGTATTCAGCGATATGATTTTGGACATGCAAACTACTATACGGATGAACTCGTATCTCTTGTCAATAAAGCAGGTATCCGAATATCTGGCAACCGACTGCGAGACAAGAAAGAAGTTGAGAAAACGAATCAACCAAGTCCCTTCTATACACCATCCTCTGTTGTTGCTCTCATGGGTTATGATGTGTCTTCAGACAATACTCTCATTAATAGATATATTCGAGATCCTCAATCGGCCTATCGAAAACGTGGTGTGTCGGTACTTATGGAACCATTTTTTGAATTGGTTTTGATGGAGAAATCTCACACAGGATTTTCTTCAGAAAAAGACGTATTTACGTTTCTCGATTCGATTCTTAAGCAAATGAAGAGAACGCCATCTCCTATACCGCGTTTTGATCCTCATACTTCCGTAAGTGTACAAAAACTTGCTGGAGCGGAGCTAAGTGAGTTTGAGAAAGCTACACTGAGAATCAAACAGGGAAATGGCAGCCTAAAAGATCTTGAGACGATCCACCCGGAGAAGTATGAGTCACTTCGTAAAGACGCGATAGCATTTATTGAGAGATTATTTATAGATCGGTATGCGAAAAACTATATTTTTTCGTATATAGGATATATTGCTAGAATTCAAGATGGTTCAACACGTCCGTTTGCTGATATCTGGCAAAGGCGCGGATATCAACTTGCGGGGAATGATGTGCTGTCGTATACATCAATTCCGACAGAATACAACAACCTTTCTGAAGGTGATCCACTCGTTACAAAGAGTATGCGTGATGAACTTCTCAATGAGCTTCTTAATCCGATCATTGAAGAGTATAAGACAGCGTTTGAGAGTCATCCGACACTTCTTGATGATGTATTAGAGGGTAACCGCCTTTCTCGTACTACCGAAAAACCAACTGAGGAGCAACTCGCGTTCATGAAACGTATCAGAGAAACATATCCTGATCAATGGATGCGATTCATGACATATGGATATCCGCAAATACTCGATGAGTATGTTTCTACCGTACGATTTGATTTTGAATTTAACAACAGAACAATAAACGAAACCTGGAGAGCTGAAGCAAATATACTTCTCGATACACTTGCTCCATATCGAGAAGACATCGTGGGGTATCAAAACATCAAGCTGACAGATATTGAGAAAAAACTAGCACTATTTACGCTTGGAGAGCAGTTGCACGTTCCAGGCATATTATTGGATTCTCTCGTTGGAGCATACGGTACTGTGCAGGACGCGCTCGTATCGAAATCAATTACAGTAGATACCGTACAAATGGTGGGGGAGAGTATTATTCTGGGAATTGGCCAAGTGCAAGGAGAGCACTATAAAACTGTTGCAGCTGCCATCCAGATGATCCTGTCAAAACTGACTCCGGCAAGCGATCTAGTTGAGACGATTCGAGATATCACCGATATCGTCCGGAAGATTACTGAGGACTTGGGAGGAAACGTCTCAATAGATGGACCCCCTGTGGATCCTGAAGAGCTAAAACAATCTCTTATCTCGCTAGTAGAAGCGTATGGAATCTCGGCCAGTGACGGGGAAAAGATCGTTGATAGATTGATAGCAAATAAGAAGGTGGAAGGCGTCACATCGTCGGCGCTTGAAAAGACGGCACAGATCCTCAGAGCACGGATGAATATAGATTCATCATATGCAGAGAACACAAAACAGCGCATCGCCGATGCCCTACGCGATGAACAACAAATAGATTCACTTCTTGCTCTCTACATCGGCATGGCAGCGACAGTCGACACGATGAATAATGAGCGCTATCCGACCCTGGCTTCGAGCGTTGAACTAAAACTCCGTGATCTTTCATATACACTATCCGTGCTTTCTGATGAATCCGTTGACGCCTTTGTCACCCGAAACCGGATGGAAATAACACTCGTGTTACTTCGCGCGCTTCATTACGAACCCAGTATCACGGAAGCAAATCTTGACGAATATATCAACACGATTCCCGGTATCTCACATGCTGCATTTGATCGAATTGTAGGATTAATGGGAGAGTATTTATTTGAAAGAAGACTGATGACTGAAGACGGAAGACAGATGATTGGAAACGAAGAAGAATTGGGAGAGGATGGATTGGGAGGAAACACAATTCTTCTCTCTTCCAAACAAGAAGCGGCGTGGCAGGCGTTTCTGGATCGACACATCGAAACTGATCCACAGTTTCTGCAGTATCTGGCTGTCATGTTGAAACCAGATTCATTTGAATCGGCACTCAACGCGTATATCGATACACAACTCCGTGAAATCGATGCTGCTCTGTCAGAAACAGAGCGCCAAGAAATACTTGATGCAAAGAAAAATGACATCCTACTATTGGCTATAGAAGCCGCATTATCCGCTGAGACGAACAGCGAGCTGTATCATCCACTAATAGCAGATGTGACCAATCGTGTACTCAGTTTAGCGCCAATCGCACGCGTAAATCTTGATCTTGAATCACCAAATGAGTCAGTCATCCTATTTTTCAAAAACGTAGTCAACAGCATTCTCGTAGGCACGGTGCCTGTCGAAGCTATTCGTAGATCATTCGCGATCCTACCAGATGACGTGAGAGGTTCACTCCAACACTTGAGCGATTCCCTGACAGACCCAGATATCATGCGGATTGTACAGGTGATGCAACTGGGGATGACACAGATAGCACTCATGGAATATGATTTGGGCTCCTATACAGAGCTCATCATCACAGTACTAGCTGATCAATCACTTCCTGATGCTGTGAATATCCTTACGCGGTTCATTGCTACCATGCAGGAGTTTGAATCACAGATACTTGCTTCACCTGTGCCGAAATTTCAAACAAAAGATTTCCTTTCTGACCAACGTTGGAAAGATGCGGTGAATCATCGCACAATACAAATAGATGAGTCTGCTCGTGAACAGGCCACCGAGGAGCTCATAACGCTCGCACTATCACTTCGATTACAATCAGATGAACAAATTCGGAAAGAGTTCGTATCTACGCCAGGTGTCGGAGATGCTATAGACAAAGTGATAGCAGCTCTCGGATTACGTCAGGATGTGACTACACAGGAAAGACTCCGAATACTTTTGACGCAGTTTGCACTTGTTCTTCGTGAGCGACCGAATAGGCTGATCCAAGGGAAAACGATGTTCCTTCAGAATCATCGTGAACGCAAAACTCCCCAACGAGAGAAGGTGCTAGAAATTGTCCACTCAGCCATACAGCCTCGTGTGGCAGAATATCTCAACATCCAAACTACGTCGCGAGCAGAAAAAAAGAACATGATCGATTCGATCATTTTTGATGCGCTTGCCCAAGTATTTCCTCTCGATTCGTCTGATTTTACCCTTCTTGACATCAATACTTTTGATGAGAAATCAGAGAAAACGTATTCATCTGATGAGCTTGCTGGCATCAGACAGTTTCAGCGTGAGATCAATTACTGGTTATGGTATGTCACAGAGTATACCGACCGGACGATCGGTATACCGGAAATGGAATTTGCGGAGCTTCTGGATCTGAAGAAAAACTACAAAGACATCGTATCTACCAATACATATGACCAGATCGTTCTTCTGTATATGTCTGCGTATGCACTGCGGGATAGCGATCCTATTCTTTCACAACTTCCTGAGGACGTCATACAGACATTATTTAACGCACTCCTGTCTACACAGGCGTTTGGGACAACTAGTTGGCCACATAATCGATCTATAGAGGCATTATTGGGGCATGGGATATTGAAAGAGTATGCTACACCACTTCGAGCATCACCGCTTTTGCAGTCTTTGATGTCTCGACTATTAGTGCTCGCACCGAAAACCTATATCGATCAGTCGATTCGAGATGCTTCATTTTTCTATCGCACTCACAATGAAATGCGCAGGATTAGGCAGGCCTATCGTGATGCTCATTGGTCGTGGAGCTATATGGATATGTTAGCTGGGACCAAACATCTCTGGGATACAAATGTCGATAGGTACGGATCTCGGCCATACGATGCTAGACGAAGTACTGGAATGGGTTTTTCAGAAATCTTGGATGAAACCGATCTACTACCTGAATACGCAGCAGTAAGCAAAACACTTGGTAGATGGCCAGGAGGTTTTGATCTAGACCTCCTTCGTCCAGAAAACGAGCTGAATCCTTCTGACTGGATATGGAAAAAGGATAAAAAAGCGCAAGCAGCCGCACTTATTGAGCGTATTACTCAAGGGATCGCGCAGGCTCGACAAAAACATGATGATGCTCTACAACAAGGAGTTGCTGCGCCGGTAGAAGATAACACTCCAGTCAAAGAGTGGCTCTATAGCATATCACCAATGTTTCAGGGGATACCAGTCGATAGCTTTGTACTGTTTGGAACAACGATGGATGAACGGCAAATGACTGCTCTCACACAGTATATTCAAATGAGTCTTCAATCGATGCTGTCGTCTCAAAGACCAGGTGATGATGTATTACGAACAATGGTGGATGACATAACGAGCATTCTCATCACGTTTTCAAAGCATACGTACCCATATGATATTCAGCCGTTTTGGTATGAAGTATTTCCACTATGGGCGCGTGAGTTAGCGTCTCAGACTGAATCTAATCGATTTGCGCCAGCTGATCAACAAATGACGCAAGGGACAATGCTTGCTTCTCTCTATCAGATAGCGACAAACCAAGCGCGACTATTTATAGAAGGTAATCTTCCTCGATTTACTTTTCAAAAAACAGCGCATTTGAGTAGGTTTGATCAGACGTGGAATGAACTAGGAAGACGTATCCAGCAGAAAGTAGAGGCACCAAAAAAAGCCCAAACAGATCCAGAGCCTCTGGCAACTCCGAAGGTATCTTTGGGTAGTCGGGTGCAGGTGTCTACGGGTGTGGATCGCGAACGCGTTGTCGACTATGCAGCTAAACTACGAGAGCGGTATCCGGAGTACACATTTAGAATTCTTGATGATATTCAGCAAGAGGCGATCCTCGACGTGTCCAACCATGTCTATACAGCGGTGCATCCCACAGGGGACATCGCCGGATTCATGGTCATACATACAGATTCGGATACAAAAAAAGAGGGGACGATCATAGATGTATTTGTCGAGCCAAATTATCAAAGTAGTGGCATCGGCTCAGCGCTTATACAAAACGCGATGGATGATCAGTCATGGAATACACTTGACGTGAAACCGGAATCGTATGTCTATAAAACAAAGGGACCATCATTTGATATTCTCACCAAAGATCTTATCGCGTTCTACGAAAAGAATGGATTTACGTACTGGCAGAATCACTATTGGCGATGGGAACGACCAGTGTCAAATACACCTACAGATACAGTTAGTGACGCGATTGGCGGAGCAAAAAATGATGAGCAACTGCGTCCGATACAGGGAACAGCAGAGAGTGATGCATTACTCGATATCCAAAAGAGGCTTCTAGAAATGAAGAGAAGTGTAGAGACTTTTCTCCCGACGCACGTTCAAAATCGTGTCAGTGACTCACACAGCAGCATACTTCAATTGGTGATCCGCATTTTGCGTATTGGTGCTACTACTATTATTGGCCTGATCATTACTGTGCTAACGGTCGGTATCGGTGTATTTTCATGGATATCGATGAATTCGTACTTTCGTATATCGCTTCCTCCATTTGTCGTACATACATCGACACCAACGATACATGTCATACCTCTGGAGACAAAGAGTGCGCCAGCAACTGTGACTTTGGGAGCTCCTGTGATAGAGATGATCGATCAGCCAGACACCAATCAACCAGCTCTCAATCCTTCAGATATTCCACCAAATGCAGATGTAGAGAAATTTATCGCGGATGTAAACACTGCATATACGAAAGCACTTTTGGATCGAGGCAATCGTGGAAATATCATGGCAGAAGCCTTACCGACTGGAGTGAGTGGAGATGATCAAGCACTTGCTCGAGAGGTTGGGGTGCAAATGACGTTTGATCACGCATCACTTCCTCTTCTCATCCCTCGTATGCTTTCAGCGTCACAGTTGTTAGCTGTTCCACGATTCTCGATGAATCTCGGCCCAAAAGTTCCAACTGCTTCGGTATATGCACACTTTTTTGAAGACGGTGTCCGAAAAAACTTCGGGTATCTACATAGACCGACAGGATCAGATCCGACTATTCAAGTAATGCCAGGCTCGGACAATTCCTCGATGATCAGTATGCAGGACAGTGGGACCTGGTTTCAAGGTGGAGACCAATCGCTTAGTTCGGTACTTCATGTGGGAGATGTCCTTATCTCACCCCCTGCTCCACTACAAGGAGGCAACTGGAAACCGATCGTACTAACGGTTACCGGTATCTCTCCTGATGGATCACGAGTTCGTGTGGCGTACTATGATCCATCCACTGATACACCATTTGTCGAAAAAATAGTGCCCACTGATGCATTTGAAACGCAATTTGGATACCCGATTGGGGAATTTATACATTGTTTTCCTCATCAAGAACAGATCGTTGAATATACTCCTATGACAGTAGAATTATCACAAGAAGAGCAATCAAAGTTGAAATCACTATCTGATGTTTCACCAATGCAGATTAGTACATCATTTGCTGATTATATAGCGTCGCTTCCCCCAGATGATATGCAACGCCTTCAATTTCCAGGCACACAAACTACATACCGTTTCTCCGTGTATTACCCAGCCACAAAGCGGTATTCTGAAATCGTTCTTACTGTACAGCGCGGATATCCACTTACCGTTGGTTTTATCCGTGATTTGGTCAATGTGCTCGAAACAAGCTCAGGCTTCACATCATATATCCCAGATAGAGTCATTATCGTCCTTGGGAATCCGGGAGGAGATTATTTTGGTCATGCATCAGGTGTTACCCATGATTCTGATGGAAAAGTCGTAGCAACGCTTATTATCGATTCGAAACGTTATGTCACTGGTGGAGGAAACGATTGGTTTGGAGCCTATACAGATGAGACGAACCTTGGTCAACTCACATTGGGACATGAATTCTGGCACATATTGAGGGGGGCTCGTTGGACTCTAGATGAACAGGGAACATTACGTTCAACGTATATCCATACCCCTGAAGAAATTCTCTTTAATGCGTTTTTTATCACAGGTCCATCTATAGAAGTTCAGGGACAGTCTGTCAAAGCGGTGTATCTCAAACCACAAACGCAACAGAATATCCAAATACTCTCTGACGAAGATCGAGAAAAACTACGAATACAACTGAGTCCATATGTACTGCGATATACAGAGACGCATGATCAAGCAAGTGAAGGATTGGCTGATTGGTACGCTCTGTATGTCTGGAACCAATCGTTGGTAAAATCAAAAAATATATACGTATGGGCATTTTTCCGTTGGATTGAGATGGGGCATGATATCACTCAATTTCACCCATTCGTTGTCAAATCAGATGGTACTGTGCGACTCATGACCCCAGATGAGTTAGAAGCACTCTTTAGATCCAGTTCGATTTTTCCGTTTGGTGGGCTCTATGTATCTGACCCAATGGCTGCGATTCAAGATACACTTCGTCCACTGAGAGGCTACATTATCGAACTATCAGACACACTCAATAATCCTGGATGCTATTCTGATGGGGGATTTCGAATCGCTCGACCAGTGTATGCAGCAAACGGAGGTAATGGACCCTCTTTCGCTGAAGCTTCGGCGGGCGAAGGATGTGGAGGTGTACGGAGTGGATGGAACACCTGGCGGATACTCATCCGTGGCACGGCAGAAGAACGGAATCAGATGGTAGATGAGTATCGAATACTCGGAAACTCACCAACGAGATTCGTTCGCTGGTACGGACGGAGTATGGTTTGGATGCTTCAATTTGGAGCAGATAGCATCCCAAGTCTCTTTATAGAAACCGCATTTCGAATTCCGGTAGTACGTACAGCTATGTCAAAGCTGCTGTATTACAACATGGCATTTAAAGCAAAACGACAAGGATGGGATTATTACTATCGCAGAGATCTACAAGCAAAACTTGATAGTGGATCAGATCACAGAAACACGTTGGCATATTACCGATATAGTCGCATTTGGAGTCGTTCAGATATTCGACATAGTATTCCACTTTACACGGCATTTGACATAACATCATTTGATACATTTGCTGATGAAATAGCTTCTATAGCTCTCCTGATAGAAACGCGAGAATTCGCTCGATTTTATCAAAGAATTGTAGAAAACGGTCTATCTATAGACGATAGAAGATACATCATCCTGGAACTCTTTAAATATCCGATGCGGATTGATGGGTTGTCTGACGAAGACATAAATTCATTTGCGGATAATATAGCAGTCCTTGCAAAAACGTTTGTGTTCGACGAAGTGCATCGTCAGGTTCTCTTTGAAAAATTTATCAGAGCAAGAGAAAACCCAGAGGATATTCTCCTCGTCACTTCCATCATTCATTCATTAGAGCGCATCGGGGTGCCAAGAGAAACACTTACTGATTATGTGTATTTCTATTCATATTCACTTGACCTTGCTTCTATAGCTAGAGATCTAGCTTTAATATCAACCAGCGATCAAATGCAACGATATTTCGCAATTGTGCCGATCGGATCAGCAAGTGAATATCAAGAACAAACAGAAGCTATCAATGAAAATCCACAATCAGAAGAACTCATCAATGCTCTTATTGCATTGTATGAGTCATTGTCATTTATACCTGATCAACGAAAAAGCATCTTATTTCATGCACTTCGAACTTTTGTGCTTTCACAATCAGAGCCACTGGTAACTGCAAATGCATTGACATCAATTATCAGTAACGAGCAAACGCATCGCCTCTTTGAAGCGTTTGATACGGAAGATAATGCCGAATACTATTTCCGAAAATTTACTACAGGCGCTCTGGCTGTGCCAGAGCAGGAACGGGATCAGTTGATCGAAGCGTTGACTGAATTACAGCTACATGGAGGTACACATAGCTTCATCGACATAGTTCTAGGACAAGCAAATAGACTTCTCGTCGTTGCTAATTTAAATCGCTTGCTATCGAATATATCTTCAGAGAATCGTCAAGAGTACTATCTATACCTTATTCGGTTAGAAGATGCTATAAAAACGGGCACATTCATTGAAAGAGCTCCACAATTGATTTCTTTGGCAGAGAGGATGACTCACGATGGTATTTCAAAAAGAGTTATTACTTCATTTTTGAACGATTCGTATCGCGTATCCTCATTATATGAAAAGGGGATAGCCATCCTTCCAACCATCCCTGATTTTATCAATATCCTCAAATCACTCACTATTCCTCAAACACTCCAGGATGTATTAGTGTCCAAGATTTTACGTGGTGGCAATATACAAGATATTCTCGCTTTGGTATCGCAAAAAGAATATCGAGAATTCGTGCAAATGATCCACGTTCTTCAAGCTGATGAAGAGATCAAACGTAATATCATGGTTGATTCGATGGAGAATCGTTTAGAAACACAACGAATGATTCTATATACCCGTTCTTTACAGATCATTAGAGATGCACTTACTCGAGAATTTCCTAGTCAGGAGTTGCAACAGAAGTTTGGATCATTCGCGCTTCGTGCTATAGATTCCCTTGATGGAGTAACGGTAGAAAACGCCACTATGTACCTCCAAGTCCTTGTGGAATTAGAGGAAACGACAAACGCGAAGCTTGTAGCGATGAAAGATGCCTTGATTCCTCTGATCATGGAAAGTGATGACCCCATCGGAAGCTTTAGAAAGATTCGAGATATTTTTGTAACTAATAATGTACCAGATGTGTTTAAACGATTCAAAATATTTGAAATTCTCTACTATTCGACGAAACAGAATGGTCGGTATCGATTTGATACTCTATTTGAAAAAGTACTTCACTCGAGTCGTCTACTTGCTTCACTAACCCGGGAACAACGGCTGCGAACTATTTTATTTGACTTGCTACGAATTGAGCTTTTTTCAGGAAGTCAGTCACTGCGAGCATATATTTCGCTTCTTCACGATGGGGAAACCCTCTTTTCTCAGTTTGAGGCTCAAGGGTTTGCTGGAATGTCTCGGACTAATCAAGTAAAGCTATCTAATTTTGTCTTGCGGTTACAACGTTTATCTGAACTTTCGCTTCCTCTAGATGTTCCTGCACTAGAAGCATTTACTCCAATGGCAGAGTCGGATATTCGGAATGTGATTGCAGGTATTCGCCAAGTGCTTGCACTTCCAATAGGAAGCTCAATTACGGACGGGGTAATAGAGCGGTATTTTGCTCCTCTGGGGTACCATTCGTACGATGAACTCATAGCAGTCATGGATGAAACAAAAAAGATGGCTGATATACGAAATAGAACTATAGTAGATGCACAAACTCACAAATTCTCGTATCAGGCAGGAGACCTCTATAAGGCAATACAATCAGTAGACATTCTTAGTAGTATCCTACAAGGTGGTATCGTTGGTCGTGAATACGTCGGGTCAATCGAGAAACCGGATTCAACGCCATTTGACAGTGACTTTTTCAGGGTATTTTCTGAAGATATAGATGCGAATGGAGCACTTCATGCTGTAGACAGGGTGAATACGTACGGCAATATTCGATTGGTTGTACGGGATAGAGGACAGTTTTCTCTTGATACGAATGAAGTGTATTACTCTGGTCTACATGGAGATCGGCATTATGCTATTCGAACCGGTATAGCGGCAACTGAGGTAGATGCTATACAGATAAGTGGACCATTAAGCGATTCTCCCTCAGAGTCTGAGCGACTTTTGAAACGAATCTACTTCATGATTGCAAATAATGGTTTCTATATCCCAGTTGTCGATAGCCTCGGAAATGTTCTTTTCTCTGAAGCAGATTTTGCGGCATATCGCTTAGATGCAGCACACATTGAGGAAGAAATCCAGAAACCCGACAACACGGCACATATTATTTCAGCTCTTAAACAATCTCCGTATCTTGCAGAAATATTTGCGCTCGACTCGCAGACAGACCAGGGGACTATCGAAGCACATACTGAGAACGTTATGAAGTTATTTGACGAATGGGTTAGCTCGTCGTTTCACTCCGATGCATTTTCAGTTGCTGATATGCGTCTACTTCTCGCGCTTCACGATATTGGAAAAGGGCTGGGGGATAGGGCAAAACAACACGAATATACCAAATCTGTCACAGAATATGTATTTCGATCCCTTGGGTATTCACAGCAAAAAGCAACGCTTATGATAGCGCTTATTGATCAAGATATTTTGGGATCCATGCTACGGAAAAAAGATCCGATATCTATAGAAGAAGCAACTCGTCAGATCCCTACACTCGCTCAAGAAACTGCTATGTCTGTAGAAGAGCTTATGCCAATTCTTCAGGTTTTCCATCTATCGGATGCAGGAAGTTATGAAGTGTTTAGTGAGATCTTTATTAAAGATTTTGGTACACATACATTGCGGTATGCACCAGATACGGAAGAAAAAATACATCAGTTGCTCATTGCTGCAACTGAAAAAGAACAAGAGCTTTTGAAGTTTGTACCAAGGCCGGTTAATTATACTCGTTCTGGCTTGATCGGGGTTGGACCGGCGCAGTGGTTTGAGGTTCTTTCCGTACGATATATCTACTCTCGTTGGCCAGAGATGCGGACACGAGGGACGATACCAGTATTTATCGATTGGCTACGAAGTCGGATCGATGCTTATAAAAAACGTCCAGTTTCGACGAGTAAATCTGTGGTCTCACATCCCGAGATGCAACCACGTATACTAGAGTCTGATTCTCCACTCGTCGCATCAATCGATCTATCACAACATGGTCTCACGCGGTCGTCGGATTTGAGCGGCCAATATGACACACCCAGAGTTGTTGGGTATATCCGGACACAGCTGTATAACCTCGTAACTATCCTATCTACCTGGTGGGCAAGTAATGTGGTTCGGGACCATATCATGAGTCTTTCGTTTACCGGTGGGTATCCACAGTTTGTCGCAAAACTGGCTACTTTTATCGGTCCGGTTGCGACAAATGACCCAAACTTTTGGCGATGGCA
>CAZQGM010000014.1:0-15694 GCA_964592885.1 uncultured Gammaproteobacteria bacterium | reverse complement strand
GCTCACACCAGACATCTTTGAGGCTCTCGCATCGGCAAAGCCTGGAAAAAGCAACGAAATCTGGCTCACAGACGCAATTCGACAGGTGATGGAGCATCGGCCAGTGTATGCCTGTGAGATTGAGGGTGGAAAATATTTCGACACAGGAAACAAGCTAGAGTACATGAAAACTGTTGTTGAGTTTGCGCTCCAACACAAAGAAATAGGCCCGGATTTCAAAGACTACATAAAAAATCTCGATATCAGAGGGTAAATACACACATTGTTCCATTGTTCCATTGTTCCATTGTTACACGACCATTAGGCGTGTTTTAACAATTCTAGCAATGAAGCAATTCAACAATGAAAATATATTGGCATGCGTCTATCTATCTACCGCATCAAGGGGCTCGCATATATCATCTGGCATGCGCGACATGAGATGTATCATGTTCTTTTGGGGTTGATGTGGGCATGGGTCGTACGAGAAAATTTTGCGGTTCTCGATATGAAGCTGATATTTCTTGCGATCCTCGGCGGGCTCCTGCCTGATGCAGATCATTTCTTCTATTTTTTTACGTATGGAAAAAATGATGTATATAATAAACAGATTAGAGATATGCTTCGTCGACATGAGTGGCGAAAATTGACGGTCTTTATCGAACACGGACACAAAAGTAATACAAGCCTCTCTACCCATAGTGTCTACACCCTCGGAGCATTGATTATTGTGACGATGATTGCCTGGCATATGGGATATCTTGGTATCCTCACACTCACTGGTGCTATGGTAACGCACTATACTTTCGATATTGTTGACGATGTGCTTATTTTGGGGAAAATAAATAAAAACTGGTTTCGGTGGGGCCGGGCAAAAGAGCATGCGGGCATAGAATACAGTAAATGAAGATCCGAGGTGAAACATCGCTTAGCGTTCAGACCACTTCTACACGTGCACTATGGGTAACCAGCCACCTACTCACCAGCAGACACTTCTCATACAGTTAGATGGTGTTTCCTATGATGTGTTGCAAAACGCTATCGCATCTGGGTACTGTCCGACCATAGCAAAGCTCTGTAAACGTAAAAAATACTCGATCATTCCGTTTCATGTAGGTGCTCCAGCCCTTACTCACGCGACCGTTTCTCATCTTTTTTTTGGAAAAAACTCGATCGTTCCAGCGTTTATGTGGTATGATCGACAGCTTCATCGGTTTGTGCGTCCACTTGCTCCACATGATACGCCGCTCATAGAGAAGCGGTTAGATGCTATTGGACGACCTCTTCTAACCGGTGGTTCAGCTGTATGCGCTCCATATGTTGCAGGCGCACTATGTACGTCTCTGATGCCTGATGATATTGACATACAATCTCGTATGGCCCTGATGCGTGGGTTCCAACTTATGTATCGGTACGTGCTACATCCTACCGTGTCTTTTCAGATCATATTTCTTGGAATACGGAGAATGCTACGGAGTATGTTTGGAAAAAATAGACCCCAAACTGTTGATGCCTTCATCCGGCAAGTACGTCACTTTGGACAGCAACTTTTGTTTAGCGATATAACGAGAAACGAAATAATCCGAGTGTTCTCCAAAGGGTATAGTCCGTACTACGTAGATTACGTCTTGTATGACGAAATGGCTCACGAAAACGGCAAACTACACACTCTCGCATTTGAAGCGTTGCGCCAGGTAGATCGTGACATCAGGATCATGCTTGGTGCCATGTATCGAAGTTATCAGTCGACGCATGTGTATATTTTCTCTGATCATGGGCACATGGATGCAGTTCCGTTTTCATCTACTGCTCATGTGTCCATAGAGACACAGTTACAACAGTGGTTTAACGAATCATCCGCTCACTTTACAACAAGTGATATCTTTGAGACTGGTAATCCGGGGAGTCATCGCATTTTTGCCTGTGCGAGCGGGTCTCTACTCCAGATATATTTCAAAGGGACCGATATAAAACCTACGTTAGAAGGGGAGATAGAAACGCGATATCCCGGGTCTATTCAGCGCATTATGCAAACGCCGGGGATTGGTGGGGTAGTGACACGTGTTTCTTGCGATATCAGACACATACACACAAAGGTGGGGGTGATCCGTGTCCGAAACGGAAAGGTAGATGATGGACCAGTGTCCGAGGGTATGGATCTCCTTCGGGTTACACAAAAAGATCTTGATAGTTTTGCGGCGTATGTGATGTATCCAGATGTCGGGGATCTGATAGTATTTGGTGGGGTGTTGCCGGATGGCAAGATTATCGGCTTTGAGAATCAGCACAGTCTTCATGGTGGTTGGTTTGGTGATATGATGTGGCCGTTTGTGATGACAAATGATGAAGAGTTTATAAAGGAAGTGACCCAAGATCCATCACTTGAAACAGTCGTAGCACATATCCGTGCGACAGTTTTCTCAAATCGTAAAAAGTGAATTACCCAACACGTACTAATACATAGTGTGTTTGTATGTGATTGCACGAAGGAGTGTGAACGGATACCATGGAAATGGACTATATATTTGAGGTTCTATGCCCAGACGCGTATCAGATCCATCGTTTTTCCATATCTCAAAGCTTCATGACTTTCGGATGTCTAATCCGTTTGTCGTCTTCGTCATCATACTTCGTCTGGCTGCAGCAATTTCTATCATCTGGTATCCATTTTGGGGAGTCGTCGTGGGAATGGCTCTTGATCTGTGTGACTGGTATGTTCTGCGACGACTGGCAAAATACTCAACGACCATGTATCACATATTTGATAAAAATCTCGATTGGATCGCGTATAGTATCGAATATCTCTCTGCGTTTGGATCTCCGTGGATGCCATTTCTTACGGCGCTCCTTGTGTACCGCCTGATTGGGCATATCCTCTTTCTTCGGACAGAAAAACAGTGGGTGCTCCTCCTTTTCGGCAACTACTTTGAGTTGTCTTTTCTCTGGCTTGTCGGGGCACCGCGTGAAGGGATCACTACAGAGATGTCGATGAGTATGTACTGGGCGCTATTTGGTGTACTTCTACTGATAAAGTTTAGCCGGGAATTCTATCTTCGGGCATTGGTCAAGCAGATCTAACCATATGAAACATCAGAAAAAACGCAAACGACTAGATTGGCAGTGGGGACACCCATTTGTCTTTGGCGTGGTCATCGTACGACTTCTTACTGCGGTATCTATCCTCATATGGCCATTGTGGGGGACGATAGCAAGTATCATTGCTGATTATTTTGACTGCTTTTTTTTGATGCAAAAAATGGGATATACGAGAAAAATGTATCACATCCTTGATAAAAATCTGGATTGGGCGTGCTATATCACTGAAATCATTGTGTCGCTTCGTTCACCGTGGTGGCCACTTCTTAGCGTACTCATCCTGTGGCGCCTTCTTGGTCACGCCCTTTTTCTTCACTCGGAGAAACAGTGGGTATTTCTCGTATTTGGAAACTATTTTGAGCATGCATTTATTTGGCTTGTAGCCGTGCCTATGACAGGACTTTTTTCAGGATTGTCTCCTGATACCTATTGGTTGATATTTTGGATCTTGATGGTGGCCAAAGTGGTACAAGAAGCGTGGCTACACATGATTTGGCCCTCGTATCTCAAGTCGTATGGGTTTCCCCATATCGTGAAGGCGTGTGGATATCACAATGTCGGATATACATAACGCATCGCGTATATGATTGCTCCAACCCAGATTCCTATTTCTATGATGAAGCTAGGGTGATGGATGTAGATGATTGCATTCTCTAGGGGCGTTTTTCTTCGTTTTACCATGGGAAACAGGCTATATTCATGCCGATGTAGTGGTCCGAGCCACGCAAGGCCACCGTTCACGCCAATAGTATCTAGGATAAGGTGGCTGCCAACTCCCATGCTTATGATCCACACTCGTTCCCATGGGACAGGTGATCCTAATAGCCATAAACACACGACTGCAAGGATCATGCCAAGGATCCATACGATCGGATAGTGGAGTGGCGATTCCGTTCGATGTCGATGGGAAATGCCATACAACAGTGTATCTATATCAGGAAGATTTGCGGTGAGTATACTGACGGGAAGTATAAATGACCATGTCTCTTGGGGATATGCTAGAGATGTCCAATAGGCGATTCCTACGCCGACGAGGATATGGGTCGGTGTCGACATGAATATTAGTACTGCTCTGGAGGAGCAGTTGGCTGGTCTGTTGGCTCGTTAATGATGATCGGTGGTGGGTTATCTTTCTTTGTTATGGCCCGGATAAGCATCGCGATAATGATGATCAAAAGTAGTCCGATGCCCCCGAGAGCGATGATCCAGTTTGTCGGGATGCCAAACGCCGTTGATGGTTCTGCTTCGCCTTCGCCGACCATCGGCTCCGGTGTCGGAAAATCAAAGGTTACTGGTGTTGGTGAGACGTACGGCTCAAGTGTCGCAACTGGAACTGGTTCGGTGGGAACGACTTCAGTCACACCTGGTTTTGGTGACACGTATGGACGTGGTGTGCTGACCGTTCCACCGGTCGAACTTTTCTTGATTGTCATGGTGCGACTGCAGATAACTGGTAGATCGGAGGTAGCGCCGGTATTATCCTTTACTCTGCATCCGAGCGAATACGTGCCAGCGGATGTGAATGTATGTGTCGCAGAGATTGATCCCGGGGACCCCGCATTCTTTGTGATGGTGACTGAAGTTCCATCGCCAAAAAAGAAATCTGCCGCATTGATATATCCATCTCGGTCTGTGCCGCCACAGGTGAGTGTCACAGTCTGTACAGTCGTCGCATTGTCGACTGGGAGAGTGGAAAGACCGGTACAGCTTGGTCGACTGTTGACGTTTGGCACCAGTGTTGGTGTCGGTGGAAGTGGCGTCGGTGTTGCCGTTGGTTGGCCCGGTGCAGTCGTCGCCGTCGGGACTGGAGTCTGGCTTGGAGTTGGGGATATGGTCGCAAACGTAGCTAGGAAATTTCCGATATTTGAACAGGAAAGGATGTTGACGTAGCTCGTATTATAGATCTGCGTATCCGTGCCATTTCCAGAGCAGACAAATGCAAGCTGTCCAGTTCCTGTGCTGCTTTTTGATCTCAGTTGGATGGTCGCGACTTTTCCTGTTCCACTGCGAGATTGGCTGACTGTTGTAAATAATGCATGGATCTCGATACGTCCACTTGAAGTCGGTGCACTAAAATCAGGGTAAAATCCGCCATTTGTGATACTCACAACGTCAAAATTTGATGTGCTAAACTGCAGCACTGCATCCATACCTGTGGACTGTTGTCCATCTGTATTGATCATGACATCTACATTTATCGTTGCTCCAGACACCATGGTGGTCGTCGCGGGGGAGAGCGAAAGGTTCACTGCGGCATAAGCCGGCTGCACTACTGCGCTTGCCGCGGCAAGTATAAGTAGGAATAAACCAGAGATGATTGATCGGGCAGTATTAGTTTTCATCTGGGCGGGTTTCAAGCGATTGACGCATGAGAAGTGCATCAAGCGTATTGCATGTTCCATCGTAGTTCAAATCACAGATCATTTTATCTGAGTCAGTGAGACTTGCTGACGATTTCGTCAACAGTGCCTTGAGTCGGTCAAAATCTGATTGGTTAAGTGTATTATCCTGTGGAGATACGTCGCCCACTGACAAGGGTCGCGCTGTGTAGTCTACCCCGTAGTTGTAACTGACACTACTGACTTTGATCCAGTCGGTTGATTTACACGCGGACGTTTGCCCGACCTGGTAGCATATGGCACTTGCGACATGCTTCTCGCCTTTGACGATAAATCGGTATAGATTGCCGGGTACAAGCGGTTGATTGTTTGTAAATGATACCGTATACGTCTTATTTGTTGCGTTATACGCGACCGGCAATGCCTGTGTCGATACATCGGATGTTGGTGTGACGATGCGAACTTTCACTTTGCTATTTTTGGCTCGATCATCTACAACTCCTGCATATTTAAATGTGATAGATACAGTTTGTGATGCGGGTGGAGTCGGGGTTGGTGCACAGGTCAACGTCCAACCGGTTATGGAGCAGGCACCTTGGTACATACAGCGTTTGATTGGTTGATAGGTGCATCCTGCGGGAGGAGTCACACTTGGCGCTGGCACATTCGTAGGAGTGATCTGACAATCGAGGATTGGTTCACACGGTGCTTGGACACACGTCACTGGTCGATATGTACATCCTGCGGGTGGAGTTGGTGTTGGGCCGTCTATACACTTCTGGCTCGCGCACGTTCCATATTTTAGTCTGCATACGTCGGTGCAAAATTTTCCTGGAGGACACTCGTTAGCACATCCTGGAAGTTCACATACAGAACCATCTTTTGCACCAACACACGATGAATCAGTCGACGGCGTTGGTGTGGGTGCAGATATACACTGCTGATTGCTACATGACCCCTGTCTTGGTTTGCAGACCATGGGACATACTCTACCCGGGGGACACGGTTCACATCCTTCAATTGTGCAGGCACTGCCATTTGGTTTCCCTGAACAACTTTGGTCAGGGCACACCAATCGAGCAACTGGCTCACACGGTGCTTTGATACACGTGACTTTATCATATGTATAGTAGCATCCTTGTGGTGGCGTCGGACTCAATGTTGCAGGTTTTTGTATGCAGTACTCATCTTTGCAGATGCCCGTATATGTTGAGGTGCGGCATGCCATCTTAGGGCATCGTTCCCCCGGTTTGCAGTCAGGGCATACCATATTGGTACCTGTACATTCGATCCCATTTTTTGCGCCCACACATGAGGTGACTGGGGCAGGAGCACAGATTGGGCCCATGACCTTTATTTTACAAACAAGGTTGCCGGTTGCATCCAAACAGCCCGGAGGTACTGATGTGCATGCTGTTTTCGTGGGGATAGGGCACCATACTCCTCCATTTGGAGGTGCTTCTCCAACTTTGCAAATCGGCCGAGCAATCATTTTAGCTTGTTCGAGAATCGTGCCATCTTTTGACGTAACCATATCTGGTGTTTGTGAGGCTGTAGCAGGATATGCACACGCAGGAAGTGGTGTACATGCGGTTGGTGTCGGACAGTAGCTCTGTCCTGGCGGCAATGGTTGTGGATCACACTGAGGTCCATCGTCTACAGGGTTAGCACAGGCTGGAAGCGGTACACAGGTAGGCGTAGGACGACAATAATACCCATCTCCACTTGGTGGTGGAGGGATAAATGGACAATTCGTTCCAGTGCAACCACTCAGTGCTGGGAATGGGATACATGGCGTACATGTGGCTGGCTCTTTTTTTCCTGCGTTAACCCACTGATTATATGCGGTATTTTCTACAGTAGTAGCGGGGACGATTTTACTCCAGCACTTTCCTTCAAAAAAAGGTAAAATTCGGAGGTTTTTAAATGTGATAGTTCCATAGCCGATTGGAGTACTAGAAAGCGTGATGTCGCCTACAAATGGCCGACCGATGGGCATATTAAAAAAAGTGGACCCACTCGTTGGCTTGTAGTACACCCAATCCGCTCCAACTGATCTTCCATTGTACGTGCGGATTTCATCAGACCACCATCTGACGCCATCAGATTTGAAATACATAAAAAGACGCATCGGGATATCGGTGGAGCCTGGGATAGTATCCGTCCATTCGATTTCAAGGGTGCCATAAAACGGATTTTCCGTAGAGATTGGATTGGAGCGCACTGACTGGTTGGTTCTATAGACCCCGTACGGCGCAGTATTCATCACTTTCGGATCAAACGGCTCGCTTGTATTGAGTTTGATATAAAAATTTCCTGCATCCAGAGCAGCCGTTTCGGTTTTCCAGTGGACAGCGTTGGCAAGAGGCATCTCTCCACTTGCTGCTTTTTTGCGGATTTCAAATCGTTTTGTGGTAAGTGCCCAAAGAAGGAGCGGAAGCATCGCTAAGATGAGTAACGGAAGTAGTTTTTTCAATGCGACGATGCTTGAATTGTTTGAGACATCCATACATGCTATACCCCTGCTACAATCTATCATATGAAGTTGGATGAAACCCCGTCAATAAGGAAAAAGGTATTTTTTTCGCAATCAGTGGCGTCTTTTCTATCTACATTGGCTATTTTTATGGGCATCTGCTGCATCTGTCTCATCGGCTTGCCCGGACGGTACGAACAGCTGAAAGTAAGCATTGTGCTTTTTGTCGGGATACTATCGTATCTTCAAGTAGGTGCCTCATATCGAGGATTGATGCTGTCGCGTTCAGATGTGTGGTTTTTGGTGTGGATCGGAATTTTATCTGTCGTATCTCTCTATAGTCATGATCCGCGTGCTGCATTTGCTGGGTGGATCGGACGAGGACATGGTGTTGCTGTGTTCGTCGCACTCTGGGGCATCAAAAAAGCAGTTGAGTCAATCGGACTTTTTCAACAATCTATTTTCCGAAGGCTTATGGTACTGCTCGCGGGTATGACTGTCGTTTTCCCTATTTTTCAGCGCCTTGCATCATTATGTATATCTACAAACGTAGGATTGATAAATGAGCGAGCGATCGGGTTCATGGGAGAGCCAAACGCTGCAGGCATCATGAGCGTCATCATGGGGATGACGTATCTTGTTTCATATGGACGGACCCGTTCTCTATGGTATGGCAGCATCTGCCTCTTTGTGATCGCCGCGTCCGTATATGTTACCGGCTCCAAGACTGCCGGACTAGCGCTTCTTCTCTATATGATTTCGATTGGTGTTTCTCTGGTCGCTCTTCGGCTCCATCGACTCATACTCGTTATAGTGACACTATGTTGCATCAGCGTCGGCATGCTGGTGATGTGGTCGGGGATAGTGGATCGACAGAATGGGTTTCCTGAGTACGAATCGCATGCTCGGATTGTCCGATATGGTATTGATCTACTCGGTGTACGTCCATTTGGGTATGGTGCTGAGTCGCTCGAGCGTCCGTACGAACGCAGATATATAGAAGACAACATTCGCCTCGTCGATCTATCGATCGATCGGTCACACAACGTTATTTTGGATATAGCGCTCTGGTCTGGTATCGCCGGAATGATCGTATGGGTGACGTGGTATATATCGATGTTGCGCGCAGTTTCCTTGTACCGCACTTCGTTTATGCTTATATTAGCTATTCTCCTTTATGGATGGTTTCAGCCAATTCCAATCGCAGCGTGGATTTTCTGGATGATTGCGTGGGCAGAACCCGAACATATGGATACGGAATTGACGCCGCCACATGCATCTGAGTGATGTTTTTTTTGTTGACAATCTTCATATTTTTATGAGACGCTGGATTCATATGAATATCAAACGGGGATTTGCAAATGTACTATCATTGGTTCTTCTTTCTGCCTTTGGGATCGCAGCGACGGCGATGCTCGTAAAAACAGCAACAGATACAAATACAAAAACTGATCTTCGTTCGCGAGCATCTGAAAATGTCGTTGTTGATGGACGGTGGGACTTCAAAAAAGATATGGGATCATGGACTGGAACAGGATGGCAACGATTGGCAGTTGATCCTAAGGCAGGTGTGCTTATCGGACAACCATCAACCTCGTCGATTTCCATGCTTACGCAAACGAATTCCCGAGAAAAGCAAGCAGGTGAGGTTGTATGGAATGGACGCCAAAAACGGACAGCAATCATCCGATTTGTCGTAGCACCTCTAAAGATAAAGGCGACACCACGAATGATGCCCATGGGGAAACCTGTGACAAAAAAGAACGTGGACAATACACGTGCCACATCCATGACCGTCACCTCAAGTATTGCCAGTGTTAGCGAGCCGCTCGTGGCACAACCATCAACGACATTTTCTGTTTCATTGATCCACGCAGGTACGAAAAAAGTCTACACAACGGTTCCAGTCCAAATGGGATCCAGAGCTATGGACTATCGTATCGCGCTCAATGCACTTGAGGATGTACGTATCCGAGATCTGGGATTTCAGTTTTCGTCATACGCAACCCCAGTCGAGGTGCGGATAGAGGAGATACGATTTGAACATGTAAAAACTCCGACAGAGTCTGTTCGCGATATCACCGTCGAAGGGACATTATCCGCGGATAAAAGAGGAAACGATAAACCGCTTATCCAAACATCAGCTGGTGTCATCTACGCACTCAACGGGGTGGATATGTCGTGTACAAAAGCTCTTTCAGGTCTCCTGGGTAAAACCGTCTGTGTCTCTGGAAAAGTGACCGACCAAATGCAAAAAACGCTCATGAAAAAGGACTATCCGAGCATCGTGATTCGCGACTGTCGGACAGATGTACTAGCTGGGAGCTGTCCAGCACCCACGAAGGTAGTCGAAAAACCGACGCCGGTACTGATGACGACACCAACAGTGTGTACGCGACTTCCCGCATGCGCGTATCAGACGAGTGGTGACACGGGGACTGAACGTTCAAACATGCCTATATGTAAGATCGCAGCGACACCTCCAGATGGTGGAGTATGGTGTCCTCGTGAGCCAGTACCATCATGCAAAGGATACCAAGATGGTGTGGCATGTACCAATTCGCGATGTCCAGTTGTCGATTGTCCAGAGGGAAAGAGGTGTCCCCAAATTGCATGCGCAGTAGCGCTTGGGACCTGCAGCAATAGTGAATGTGTCGTAGGAGATCTCAAGCCAACGTCGACCATTCGTCCTGGGTGCCGAGAGGTTGAAACGCAGTGTGTACAAGCGCCGTGTCCAAAGCAATTACAGTGTGTCGGTGCGGTGGCCCAATAAGAGTGTATTGAGTGTATACGTATTATGTACTCGTATATATGCCTCCCAAAAAGGAGGCATATATTGTTTTATTCGTCTAAACGATTACTCACGCGCTGGTGCTGATATCTTGGTGTCTACAAGGGGTGACTGTTTTGATATAATACGCTCATACCCTAGGCTCGTGGTGAAATGGTATCCGGAGTAGTCTCCACCCCGCCCCTCGCAAGAAGCGGGGTCAGGTTTGAATAAATTTTATTTTAGATTACTACGGAGCGTCATTATGTATTACGTGTACATATTGAGTAATGAGGGTGGAGCGTTATATATTGGATATTCAAGTGATCTTAAACGTAGACTAGGGGAGCATATACAAGACAAAGTAGATACGACAAAGAGATTAGGGTGTAAAAAGCTCATATACTATGAAGCGTTTATATCGGAATCTATTGCGAGAGAACGAGAAAGGAAATTAAAGCAATTTGGTTCATCGTATCAGGGGTTAATAAAACGATTAGGGCTAAAAAGGTAATAGGGATGTGGTGAAATGGTATCACAGCAGTCTCCAAAACTGCTTTTTCAGGTTCAAGTCCTGACATCCCTGCAAAAAAATAGAGGTCTCTCACCCCGCCTCTCGCGAGAGGCGGGGTCCACCTCTGATCATGGTTCGAATCCATGTGGCCCTGCAATAGTGATGGTCATTTTGGTTAGGTGGACAATTCAACGCTGTTTTACTAAGATGGTATGCACATGGACGAAGTTAACTTTAGAGAAGCTGCGTTTGACGATGCGCCGGGAATTCTTCAGCTTCTTACAACCCGACAAGAGGAAGCAAGTGCCCTTTACGGAGATCATAGGAAATTTGACATTGAACAGGGGAATCAATTGCTTGATGAAATGCTTCAAAATGATCAGATTACTGTCATCGTTGGGGAGTTAGATGACACAATCATCGCGACGCTCACTATGCATGTACTTCCTCGCATACGCCTCGGTGGATATTTTGCCATATTTGAAGATGTAGTAGTGGCATCGGATAAACGTGGAAAAGAAATTGGCAGCCAGCTCATGAAATACGCGATTTCGTTATGTAAGCAAAACTCTCGGATTAAAAAAATAAAACTTGGGAGCAGAATAGAAGCATCAAAAGCACATTCGTTTTATACGAAACTTGGATTTATTCACAAAGAAAAATTATTTCAGCTGTCATTGGTAAAATGACGTTTTATTTCTGCGTTGAAAAAATTACTTGATGAAGCTGATGCCTTGGAGAAATGCGTTAAATTCTTTTCCGTCCCCAGCAACGTATATATCTTCATTTTTGGTCGGGTGTTTGATGACAAAGAGTTGAGTCGGGGATCCATCCGTCGCTCCAGAATCAAACAGTATCCCTGATACGGATGCAACCGTGACAGTTGTTGTCTTTTCTTTTGCCAGTGGTGGGCGTGGGGTGTTAAATTTGCATGCAACGAGTGCTGCACTGTTTGCTTTTTCGTTTGAAAAAAGTGTGCCCTGTTCTGTGGAATCTCCGATCGTCCATCCCTCTGTATAGGCAATTTTGAAACCACATACGGTATTTGTATAGGTTGTGATTCTTGGGGTAGGAGTTGGTATCTGGATTTTTGTCGGTGAGGGTTGTGTCAATGCTGTGGATTCAGGCTGTGATTGCGGAGCCACAGCTCGCCCTATATTCACTCCAATAAGGAGCGCTGCGATGATAGTTAGCAGGATGACGAACCGTTTTGTATTTACGTGCATATATCATGTATTTTACCCAAGCGGGTGGGTAATGCAAGTTGAATGTTACAGGCATCGATGCGTGGTAACAATTCCTTTCGAACACGCGACACAACAACCTCTGATTCAGAGCGCTATATATACTCATTACGAAACGAGTACCATGAAGTACCAAACGAAACGAGCGGTCAGTCGAGCTTGCTTGTTTCTTTGTGTGGTGTGTGTTTGCGGCACTTGCGGCAATACTTATTGAGAAGTAGTTTGTCCGGTGTATTTATCTTATTGCGCATGGTCACATAATTGGTCGCCTTGCAGACCGTGCATACCATGCCGAGTAGTAATCGTTGTTCTTTCTTTGCCATAACCTACGCTCCTTATCGAACTTCTATGCTCTCGATTATATCGTATTTATCAGTGTGGTGGAATACCCCAAGAAATCGTGCACTACTGTGCAAACAAATCATACGCATTGATTGCCTCTGAGAGTATCTGTCCCATGTAGACACGGCCGGCATCTGAATAATGGATATGATCGCCTGCGTTGATAAAGCTGAGTTTTCCATTTCCATCTGGCTCAAGTGATCGGTGGTACGCATCAGCGAGCGGTAATTTCTCGCCTTTTGCAAATCGCACCGCGTTTTCGAGGTACGTCTTGATGACATTGACGCGTTGCCATTTGTCAGTCGGACTAAAAGATAGCCCCGCGGCCCCATCACCAAATACTGTGGCATTTGGGGCTATCGTGACACTGATGAGAATCTTTGCGTTTGGTATAGAGAGCTTGACCCGGTCAACAGCTTTGGCGAGACTCAGCCAGTGTCTATTGAGTGCGCCATCAACCGGAAATGGATTGTATCCGCACGATTCGATGATGACGATATCGGGTGCAAATGAAGCTACTGATTGATGATGGACGCCCAGATATGTATATGAGTTGGTGATTCTGTTGATCGCAGATTCGATGTTTTCTCCGCCGACGCCAAAATTCCTGATAGTGACATGTGTCTGGGGGAATATTTTTTTTAGGCTATTTTTTAGCTCCGGTGCATCCGGGCCGAGTGTATCAGTCATCGAGTCGCCAAGGAGCGCAATAGATACGCGTTGTTTGATTTTTGTGTTCTGTTTTATGATGGGCGCCTCTGGACTCGGTGACGCCTCTGGAGTTGGGGAAAGTGCAAGTGTCGGTAGTGGCACAATGACCGGAGGGGAGACGGCAGCTCCAAGTACATCTACTGTGCTACGTGGGTTTGCTAGTGGGGTGTAGACCGTATCACCATGCTCTGTCTCTCTATGGATGATGGACTGCGTATATCGTGGTTGTGGTATGGGAGTCGGGACGACCGGCCCGATTACGGGAGATAGCGCCTCAAGAACTACAATAATTCCGGAAGCAATCCGGGCAGTCATATCCATATATCTATCCTACGGGAGATGAGGAAGATTGACAATGCGTGGGTTGGCTATGTACGAAGAAGAAAAAAAGGTCCCTTGAACCTGGGGAGGGAATCCTTTGTCCGCAGAAGCCGAGTTAGACTCGGTGAAGGAGGAAGACCCTCGAACTTTTGTCGGGCACTATTCAAAGCCCGACTGCAGTACATTCGGCGAGGCAACTCCTATATGCTATATCTAGGCGAAGCAAGGTGCCCAAATGGCACCTTGAGCCTGGGGAGGGAATCGGACCCTCGACCTTTTTCTTACCAAGAAAATGTTCTACCACTGAACTACCCAGGCGTGCTATTTTTTTATAATTCATGTATTGTAGCAGAAAAAAAACGATTGCCTCAAGCCGAAGAATTACATATGCGCTTTTTCCGGTATGATACTTTGCTATACTAGGCACACATCACCATGGATACGATACGTATATTTCAATCATTTGGGCTCTTCATTCTTGGACTAGGGATCGGTATTGCGATTCAATCCAACATTGTTCATTTCACACCGGCGCAGTTTTCGCCTCTTGGTGGTGAAAAGACTCTACATGATTCACGACCCCTTGATCGGTACGCGATCGATGCACTACGAAGCACTCCGATTACAGGTTCAGCAGTTGTGTTTGGTGAGCCTATAGCCACGACATCAGCATACACTGTAGCACCATTTTCCTACGCTGTTGCGGGAAAACGGATTACTGGTCTAGCGCATATCCCACTAGGTGTCCAAACGACAAACGCACGGGTTCCGGTCGTCGTTCAGATACGTGGTTTCGTCGATGTGACGATATATGCACCTGGCATTGGGACAAAACGGAGTGCGGAAGTGTTTGCGACCAACGGATTTCTCACACTCGCGCCTGACTTTTTAGGGTATGGTGGATCTGACGCACCGTCAATCGACGTATTTGAAGAACGGTTTGAGACGTATACGGCTACACTAGGGCTGCTTGCATCAGTCAAAAGTATACCGTTTGTCGATCCGGACCATGTCATGATCTGGGGACACAGCAACGGCGGACAAATCGCTCTTACCGTGCTTGCGGTCACTGGAACTGCATATCCGACCGTATTGTGGGCGCCAGTGACCAAACCCTTTCCATACAACATTTTGTACTATACTGACGAATTTGATGATGGAGGAAAAGAACTTCGCCGCCGCCTCGCAGTATTTGAAGTTATGTACGATGTGAACCGTTATTCGTTTACTCACTATCTTGCCAAAATCACGGCACCTATCCAGATTCATCAGGGGACGAGCGACGATGCTGTTCCAGTCATATGGTCGGATGGTTTTTCGGAGTCCCTTACGAAACTCGGAATACCTGTTGAGTATTTCCGGTATCCCGGGGCAGATCACAACCTCACAGGTGGAGCTGATAGCTGGGCCGTGGCTATCTCGAGGTCCGTTGAATTCTTTCGAACGCACACCCGAATACAATAATTCTCTAGTCACAAAATGGGTGGGGAAGCATTTTTATATAAAACTTGGTATCATCCGTTCATTATGCGTCGTTCACATGCACCGTATGTCATCATCACAGCCGCTGACGCCAAAGTTGCGCCGTTTCTCATCCGGCACTGGCTCCTTTCCTTTTTATCCGCTACAACGAATCGAAAACTCGTAGACATTATCATCCTTGATTACGGACTTCCTGCATGGGCGACGACCACACTGAAGTCTGTTGGTGCACACATTCATACATTGAAAAAAAATGGATCTGTGACAGCACTTCGATTTTGCGATATCCCAACACTTTTTGCAAAGAAAATTCCATATGAGCAAGTGTTGATGATTGATTGCGGGGATGTGTTATTTCAGCCAGGGTGGGAGCATATATTTGAGGGAAAACGGTCGAAATTGTCGGTTCTTGTCGACGAA
>CAZQGM010000013.1:0-16218 GCA_964592885.1 uncultured Gammaproteobacteria bacterium | reverse complement strand
CTCGTAATTCCGCTTGTCGATAGCGTTCCAACAATTCTTTTTGTGCTTGCTCAAAACTAATTTTTGAAGATCCAGACGAAGTATCGGCCTTTCTTTTTGCAGCCGTATTTATTGCTTCCAAAAATCCCAAAAATACCGATTCTGACCCAGTTTCACCAGCCATATTATTCTTTTTTCCGTTCGTTCTTACGATTTTATCACATTTGTTTGCCTCATGTGAGGCAAAATGGATTTTCAATCAACATCTACGTCACTTGGTGTGGTGTCATGAGTTTAAATTCGTTCTTTTTTTGTCTTTCAAGGACGGCTTGAATCGTATCCGGCCTTACCCCTGTTTCAGTCAATTCTGATTCGTTCTTTTTTTCTTCAATTACCAATGAAAGCACCATGTCTGCTTCAGAATAGGTAAATCCAAACTCCTTTTCGTCCGTCTGACCTGGCCATAACCCGGCTGTGGGCGCTTTATCCAAAATAGTTTTAATGACCCCCACGTGTCGTGCTATTTCATACACGTGTGTTTTCCATAGATGAATAATGGGCTCAATATCACTTGCTTCATCACCAAACCTGGTAAAATATCCCAGGTGATGCTCGGTTTTATTTTCGGTGCCAACGACAAGCGCCCCAAGTTTCTTTGCCTGATCAAAAAGAACTATCATCCGCACTCGAGCCATAATATTCCCTTTTCTCGTCTCATCCGGCACGACAACCCTTGAAAGAACCTCAACAGCGGGTTGAATATCAATCCGTATGATGTTTTTTGTAGGAATCAAAAGCGCTTGAATTTGCTCTATCGCATCAATCGTCCCTTGGGTTGAAAGCGCTCCGTATGGAAGAAGGACCGGATATACGTTTTTTGGGCCCAACGCTCGTACGGAAAGTGACAACGAAACTGCGGAATCCACTCCGCCAGATACACCGATGATCGCTTTAGAAAATCCTGTTTTTCTAAATGTCTCTTTTAAGAAATGTGTGATTTTTTGCATCTCTTGTTCTGGCTGAAGTGGTTTCATATTTGCAGCGTCTTATTTGTACAATTCGTGTTTATCTATGTACTCAGACACCCCTGGGGGGACAAACTCACAAATTGATAATCCTCGTTTTACTCGATCCCGAATACGTGTTGAGGAAATATTCGTGGATACTATATCAGCATCCCCTGCAACTGTCATGTTTGGATAGAGAGGATCAGTCGGATATCCATATCGCGGAAATACGATAAACGGAATCTG
This sequence comes from uncultured Gammaproteobacteria bacterium, assembly GCA_964592885.1. GTDB lineage: Bacteria > Patescibacteriota > Microgenomatia > UBA10105 > UBA927 > CAZERT01. Next base: position 14,986 of record CAZQGM010000013.1, on the reverse strand, counting down.
CTCTAACAATTTCTCCCACTCAAACCATAGATGAAATGTCGTGAGCTGGTCAGATCCAATAATAAATCTATATTGGTGTTCTTTTGGTAGGTGTGGGAGAAGATGGATAGTTTTCCCGTCTAGTTTCTGATCTATCTCAAGAGTAGATATCTTTATGCTGTCTCCTTCTATACACCGCAACATTGCCAGCCGATCAACAGGAGAAGCGGTAGGCTTTGGAAGTGGTGGTTGGAAGTTTGGAACAAGCCATATCTCATCCATGCCACAAAAATCGAGCACCTGGCGCGCTACGAGTATATGTCCTATGTGGACTGGATTAAATAGTCCTCCGAGAAGCCCTATGTTCATAGATATTGCGTATTATACCGCAGAGTTCGACGCTATCCACCTGACGCTTTTTGGGGGGCTAGTTTTTGCGGCGGAGACGAAAGTGGACGCATAGTTTTTGGCTCAACATGTCTCCCGAATCGTTCACGGCTACTCCGAATGATCTTTTCCCTATTTTGATTTATCGATCTAGGCAACGGAAGGGTCGTCGCTGCAAACGGACTCGATGTGTGATTGTCAATCGATAGTTTGAGAACGATTTGGTAATTGCCAAGCTGCACGAGCTCTTCTTCTTTGTACTTCATCCCAAATTCTCGTGACAATGGTCGAGCGTCGGTCGCACCGACGCCAAATGCCAGAAGTGATCCTGTGTTTCCAAAGATCGCGTTTTGAACTTCCTCTTCTATTTGCCCGATGTATTGATTGGCAAGTGTTAGATTTAACCGATATTTGCGTGCCTCGGACAAAATTTTGACAAATGAGTTCGTCGCAAAATTTTGAAATTCATCGACGTACAGGAAAAAATCACGTCGGTCGTCTTCAGCAATATATACCCGGTTCATCGCTGCCAGCTGAAGCTTCGTGATCATCATGGCCCCGAGAAGCGCACTGCTATCTTCACCAAGTTTCCCTTGGGAGAGATTTACGAGGATGATTTTTCCTTCATTCATCATCTGCTCAAAATCGACAGTCGACACAGGGTTGCCCACGATGTTTCTGATGGTTTTACTTGATAAAAATTGTCCAACTTTATTTAAAATCGGCATAATCGACTCAGATCGCATCTGAGGGGTCAGTTTATTAAATTCATTCAGCCAAAAGCTTTTTAACACCCCATCCTCAAGTTTTTCTACCACTCGCTCGCGATACCGTTCGTTTGTCAAAAGCTCCGGCACCTCAAGAAACGTCGAGTTAGGCACCTGAAGAAGCGTCAAAATGGTATTGCGTAGTATGTATTCAAGTCGCGGACCCCATGAGTAGTGGTAGAGCTTGTGAAATATTGACACGATTCCAGATGCGATGAGCTCTTTAAGTGCGTCGTTTTTTACCTCGAGTGGATTGAGGTGAAACGGGTATTCTGTATCCGATGGGTCGAGATATGCAACATCGTTAATACGGAACGATGGGATGTAGTCCATGAGTAGATCAATAAGGTCTCCATGGGGGTCGATGATGCACATTCCTTCGCCATTTCTCATATCATTTATCACCATGTTGGCGATAAGCGTGGATTTACCGGATCCAGTTTTTCCCATGATATAGGTATGCTTCCGCCGATCTGCTCGTTTGATGCCGAACGTCGTCATTTTGTTTTTGAACTCTGTCCGTGCAAAAAAATTGATTTCTTTCTTTTCTTCTCCATTTTCTGTGGCCACTGGAAGGTTTTCTGGGGGTTCCCCTGTCAATTTTCCTCCCCACGCGATGCTTCTGATGGATGAGAGAAGAAGACCTGGTGGATGCCATAACCCAGCAAGTTCGGCACTCCCGAGGATCTGATATCGAGGGGTCGTTTCAGATGATCTGTTGATATATGCCCGCTCAAGCGCCTTAATCTCCCAAAACGGTGGGTCCGCAAGGGACAAGCCATTACCATCTCCCGAGGAGAACACACCGAAGGTGCCGGCAATTGAATGCATGACTCGCTCTGCATCTTCATGTGATTTTCCAACGGCACACAGTCGGACGCTCGTAGCAAATCCAACCTGGGCAATTTTCGTTTCTATGAGCTTTGCTTGGGGGTGTGTTTTCGTTCTCCCCGGAAAACTCGGGTCAGGTATACCATGTGTGATCACCGAGTGAGCGCTGTGCTGCCACGAAGATCCAGCTGGGGCGACACGTATTTGAATACCAACTGCTTCATCGCTCGACATTTTGGCCATCTGCCCAACAACACTTGCCAATAGGTCCAAATCCCGAACATCTTTAAATAACTTGATGGGGACATAATACGGAGATGTCAGTGTGAGCTGCCGCACCACATGTGGTAAAGACATCCAACCGTCCACATAATCGGTAACCGGTGTCAGAGATAATTTGGGATATTGTGCAGATAATTGGCTCTCAATCGTTGAGGCTAGATGGGTCGGAGACGTTAGTAAAAAATGGATAGTATTTTGTGCGGCGATGATTTCAAACGAAAACCATCGAGGGAGCGGCTTGGGTCCAAATATCCGAGAAAACAATGACCGATGGTGTGTCGTTCCGATGGCCGCAAACACCTGTTCCATCGCAGCAATAGGCTCTTCACTATCCCGGCTATTTTTGACTTCCATCACCACAAGTTCATCCATGAAATAATCATACCATGAGGACCACGTGAGGATCACATGGGGAGTCAACTGTAGTATGGCTATTTTTAGTTTTTTCTACATACTTTTCCGCACCCATGGACACAGGCTCTGAACGTTTCGTGAAATGTTTCGATGTTGAGTTTTCACGATTCTGACCATCCGTTTCCCCTTGCCAGAGGCATGAATTTTTTCTACAATGACTGCATATACCCTGCCAGTATGGAACAGCACCCCGTCCCCCAGAACGTCACAACTTTTCAATTTCGCCTTATTGGCGACATGACCCTGAAACAATTTGGGTATTTAGCGGGCGGGGCAATAGTGGCATTCATCTGTTACAAACTCCCTCTTCCATTTATTTTTACCTGGCCACTGACCGTCATGGCAGTACTCCTTGGATTTGGGCTGGCATTTGTTCCAATCGAAGAGCGCCCCATGGATGTGTGGATACTGTCTTTTATTCGAAATATATATAGTCCCACGGTTTTCATATGGAAACGGGGAAAACCATCAAAGGAATCCGACGCAACCGCGCCCACACCAATTTCGTTGCCGCTTAACCAAACGCTGCCATCTATGACAACAGGAGCACCGTCCTCTCAATCAATACACAAAAAAACATCAAATTCACTTTTTTCGTGGATCGACTCGCTTTTTATCCCTCCACACCACGTGGCCACACAGACCACCGGCCACACACAACAAGAAACGCCGCTTGCACCCGTTCCAACGATTCATCAAGAGCCGCTAGTTGCGCAACCACACGACATACACCAGCCATCATATGAAAAGCCTCCAGTTGTAGTTTCTGAGCCAAAACCCGTGCCACCCATACCTCCAAAAATAACCATAGAGGAAGTCGAGCCCATCACTAATCCAACTCCTCTGCCGGTGACACAATCATTCCCTGCTCCCACACCTCCACAGCCCCCAAAACACTACCCAACGATGGAATACGTTGATGTACCAAAAAGAGAGCAGTCACCACGCGTCGTCAATCAAACTAATAACCCAGTCGATATATATGAGCCGACGACACCTCCAATGAAGACTACGACGATAAACGACGAACCAAATATGCGCATACAGGAGCTAGAAATGAAACTAGCTGAGGCTCAAAAAACAGCACTTAGAATGGCTGAATTAGAAAAAAAACTTAAGGAAGCGGAAGAAAAAGCAGCAGCAACCCTTGCACAAAAACACCAATTAGAAGAAAGTGTGAATACTATGCAAACCACAGATAGAAAAAATCAGGAAGCAAACAGCTTTAGACCAGCAGGGGTCGTTTCAAATGACGCCGGCCCAACAGTAAAAATATATTCTCCAGATGCAGCAGTCAAAGCAGGACTTCCGAAATTGACAACGTTTTCTAATGTCGTCACCGGCATCGTTCGCGATGTTGATAGCGGACTTCTTCCTGGGGTCCTTATCACTATCTGCAATACACAAGGGGTGCCTGTTCGAGCCCTCAAAACAAACAAGCTCGGACAGTTTGCTGCATCGACACAGCTGCCAAACGGCGTATATATCATCGAGGTAGAAGACCCACGAGGGCGTTTTTTGTTTGACCGTGTGCAATTTACCCTCAATGGTGCAATTCTTCCGGCAGTAGAAATCATAGCCAAAAGCAAACGTGAGATGGAAAGACAGGATCTAGAAAAGAAGATTTTTGGACAACCAAATACATAAATAATTTGTAATTTATAATTATTAATTTTAAAACACTATATAGCGCTACATGTGAATTAAAAATTTCAAATTGAGAATTACTATTTGCTTATGGCTCATATCACACCAATTAAGTCTACCACGCAGAAATTCACCGAAATAGAAGAGATACGGAATAATGTCGTGCTATTTTCAGATGGCTCAGTATCGCTTGTCATAGGGGTATCTGCCGTAAACTTTGGGCTTCTTTCGGAAAAAGAGCAGGACTCGATGATTTATGCGTATGCACAACTTCTCAACTCCCTTTCTTTTCCAGTGCAAATCATTATTCGGTCCCAGCAAAAAGACGTCACATCGTACCTTTTGTCTCTGGCTGAAAAAGAAAAGGAACAAACAAATCCTAAGCTTGCCAACAGCATCCATACGTACCGCTTATTTGTCGAGTCCACAGTCAAAGAAAAACAGGTGCTCGATAAAAAATTTTATATTGTCATCCCTTTTTCCAAGCTCGAGCTAGGCGCTTCCCCGGGACTTCTATTTGGCTCAAAAGCAAAGGGTTTGCCATATAAAAAAGAATATATTTTTGAGAGAGCCCTCATGGTAATCCTCCCAAAACGAGATCAATTATTTAGACTTCTTGCTCGACTGGGCTTAAAAAGCTGGCAACTTTCTAACGAACAGCTTATCCGGCTGTTTTTCACCATATACAACCCGACGGCAACGGCGCCTGCTATTATCGACGTGCCAAGCGACCCTTTTGATCCATCGTCTGCATTTTTGAATAAAACATCAGAGAATACTAGTCAAACGACGACAAACCAATCACCACCATGAAAATACCCGATCAGATCAACAAGCTCGTTTCAATCCAGCCTCCAAATCAGATTGATGCAAGCAACCACACAGAGGGGCAACTAGCTGCGTGCGATATCGTGGCCCCCCCATCTATTGAAGTAGATTTTGATCACCTTGAAGTCGGAGGGTTTTTGTACCGAACGCTATTTGTCGCTGGATATCCGCGATATGTATCCGCCAACTGGCTCTCTCCTCTTATATCATTTAACCACACACTTGATGTCAGCATGTATGTATATCCACAAAAATCCGAGGAAATACTTGAGAATCTCAAGCGGAAAATTGGAGAAATGGAAGCGACAATCCAGTCAGATCTCAAGCGTGGACGCGTCCTTGAGCCATCGGTCCAGGTAGCGCTTGAAGACGCGCTCGGGCTTCAGCAGGAGCTAGCGAAAGGGTCACAGCGCTTTTTCCAATTTGCGCTCTATGTGACTATTCCGGCTGGCACCATGGAGGAACTGAATAAAACCACAAAACAGGTAGAGGCGATGCTTGCATCCCTCATGATCACCACAAAAAAAGCGGTGCTCCAGATGGAGGAGGGCCTAAAAACCACCATGCCGATGGGACAAGACAGAATCATGGTGACCCGCAACATGGACACAACCTCTTTAGCAACTACGTTTCCTTTCACTACATCAGAGCTATCCGCCAATGAAGGAATTTTGTATGGCATCAATGAGGGCAATGAGAGCTTGGTGATTTTTGATCGGTTTACGCTTGAAAACGCCAATATGGTCGTCCTCGGGAAATCCGGTGCCGGAAAATCATACCTCATCAAACTTGAAATCATCAGGAGTTTGATGTTTGGCACAGAAGTACTCATCATCGATCCAGAAAGTGAATATGAAACACTTACCAATGCACTTGGCGGCGAATATATCCGGTTCCAGTTTGGGGCCGGGACAAAGATCAACCCATTTGACCTCACGGTTCTAACCACTAACAGAAGTGGAGAGAGCGAACTTGGACAAAAGATTCTGTCGCTCCATGGGTTTTTCCGTGTGGTCATGGGAAATCTCACCCCTACAGAAGATGCCATCCTTGACCGCGCACTTGTACTTACCTACAAGCAAAAAGGTATAACGCCCGACCCGGCGACACAATCCAAAGAGCCTCCACTCATGGAGGATTTGTACAAAACGCTCATCGGCATGGAAGAGTCAGTCGCGAGAGGGCTTGCTGACCGCATCGAGCGATTTGTGCGCGGTTCAATGATGGGGATTTTTGATCAACAGACAAATATAGAGATCAAAAATCCATTGACGGTCTTTTCTATTCGCGACCTTGAGGAAGAGCTTCGGCCGATCGCCATGTATCTCATTTTGGATTTTATCTGGACCAAGGTTCGACGAAGCCTTAAAAGACGGATCCTCATCGTCGATGAAGCGTGGTACATGATGAAATACCCAGATTCTGCGGCATTTTTAAACTCCATCGCAAAACGCAGTCGCAAATACTATCTTGGCCTTACCACCATAAGCCAAGACGTTGGGGACTTCATGTCGACAGATCTCGGAAAAACCATCATCCAAAACTCATCACTCCAAATCCTCCTCAAACAATCAGCATCGGCTATAGATAAGCTTGGTGAGGTGTTTTTCCTGTCTGAGGGAGAAAGACAGCTGCTCCTCTCATCTGACGTTGGAGAGGGGCTGTTTTTCGCTGGCCCTGCACACGCAGCTATTCGAATCATTGCAAGCCCAGAAGAACACGCGCTTGCCACGACAAAGCCACAAGACTTGGAGAAGCGAGCAGCCGGAGCAAAAAGACTTTCAGAAGGGTCCATACCACCGATACATGAAGTCCCACCGAAACAAACTCCACCTCCACTCGCCCACACACCACCCAAAACGCCATCAATTAATGATTCTGCACAACAGATTGAAGAACAAAAACCTCATGCATCCCACCAAATGCCATATACCGTAGAAGAAGTTCTTCCTGACGTGTCGTAAACACCAGGCATACTCTCATTTTTCGTATCAGACAAGGTATAATGGTCGTTGTATATGACGCCGAATCAAAAAGTTACAAAAGCCGGGGTCGTCAATCATTTTCTTATTGGACTTCGGGATAACACAATCACCCCTGAAGAGGTTCTGGTTTCTTTATCCCCTGAGCTTCGAGATGACATCGGTGTTCCACTCTCTGAAATATTGCGCAAAGACCTTGGTGACTACCTCATAGGATCGCTGGAGACGGCTGAGGCACGGTATACACGCATCCCTCAGTTGGGAAACGTAGAAACAGAAACGTTGTTTGCAATAAGCCCATATGACGAATCAACCACCACAACATCAATTGAATATTCCTCGCCAACCATATCCTCTGTCCCAGAGGAGACATCAATCTCTATTAATAGCACTGATTTAGAAATGGGTAATTATGAAGTGCCGCGAGAAAAGCTCCAGTCTCATGTTGCCGAGCTTGAAAAATTGGCAACCACACTAAATTCACCAGCCGCAAAAGAAGCCCAAGGGTTTCCGACAAGGGAATCAATTGAGGAAGCAGTACGAACATGGAGAGACATTGAAGGAGTACATCATACCCTTGAAGAGCTTGAGGCCAGTGGAGTGTTTTTATCAGATGCAAAGCTTCAGGAATTTTTGGGGTCTCGTAAGGTCCCAAAACAACTACAACAGGCTATCAGACAGGAAATGGCAGCCAGACGAATACAAGCAGAGATTCTGAATGAAGCCAACCACGACGGAGCGCCTCGGATCGCAGAAACGTACACTGACGATCTTTTTCTCCATCCACAAAAAAACAAAAAAATCTCACACGAAGATCTAAAAACCATTGCGCAACAAGCGGCGATAGAGGCGGAGATCCGATCACTTCCGCCCGAACAAAAGCGAGTGGTCCAAGAGAAAGCGGAAAAATATTTATCTTCTGAATGGTATAGGCAACGATCAAAAGAATATGGAGCCTCGCTTGCCAAACAAACGGGAAACCTGTCAAATGAAGCAGGGTCACTTCTCTTTATCCAGGGAAGGATGACAAAAATCGCTGAGCAATTTGAGCAAAAAACCACTCATGCAAGTGAGACGATAATACAGTCTTCTTTATTCCGAGATATTGCCGACACAATAGAACGATCTGGCGGACAACCATCCGCGGGTACTGCTCGAGGATTAGGTGATCCTATACGAGACGTGTTTAGCTCCATCACCACTTCACCGGCTGATGCAGATATTCGCGCAACCATCATAGAGCACGGCGGTTTTACCGACTTTGCCATAAAGGCATATTCCAGATCTCAAGAAGTGGTTGGTTTATACAACACAGCAAAAGATGCGTCGCTCGTGGCTCAGTATCTTGCGGGAGCCGTTCCCTCAACGGCTATCAAAAGTGCAGGAGTGGGTATTGGAGCAATTGGAAAAACAGGACTAACTGCGGCTCTTGGTGGGGCCACAGTGGCTAGCGCTGGAACACTACTCCCCGCTGCAGCAGTGTCTATGGCTACAACCTGGGCAATGTCACAAGCGCAAGGGGTAGTTGCTACGGTTTCAAATTTTCTTCTTCCCACACAAAACACCCAAAAAGAATACCAATTTTTTACATGGTCAAACGCATTTCCATACTTGATACTATTACCTCTTCTTCTTATCGCCATCCCACTACCTGGGATCACGGAGCTTTTGGGGCAGCTTTTTTCTGGAAACCACTTTTACAATCAATATAGACAAACCGCTCTCATAAACGGACTTCTTGGAGGAAGTGTTCCAGGAGCGTCTACAAACCCCCAAGATCAATACGTCACCATCACAAAAACACCCTCCATATCTAATGTCGAAAACACAGGAAATAAACAAATCAAATACACCGTCACCATTTCAACAAAAATGGCTCCCCTTGAGGGAGTAACGTACTCAGACAGCGTGTCTGTTTTTACAGAAGAAAAACAACCAACCTCTCCACCAAAAGCGGAAATATCTATTCCCCCAACTCTCTCCCCGGGAAGCACTACTACCGTTTCTTATGTCATCGACTATTCCGAATATACCAATGCATCTATTATGAATTCCTTTGAGCTTTCATTTACCGCAGGTGGAAAACAACTAACAGCACCAATTTCAGCATTTGTTTCTATTGGGACCCCTCCTTCGGTTGCCTGTATTACGCCTGGCGGAGCGGGACAACCAACGGGAAGCGCTGCTTGTGGATCAGGTGGTGGAGGTGGAGGTGGGGGGTTTACTACAAATAATTGGGGTTCTGATTGGGTATCTGTGCAAGGAGCTCTCGCACAAATTGCATCAACTAAAAATAGCTCATTTATCAATCGCGTATGCGCCACCAGTGGAAACTTGCAGTTTTTTAGGATTTCTCGATCTGTAAATTGGTGGGGGTGTGCTGAACCAAATCGCGTGTATTTGTACAACGGGGCTTTTTCTGGAGGATTACTCACGTTTCTCATTGCCCATGAACTTGGTCATCAAATAGGCGGATCAGAGTATTTTGCTGCCTTCAAACAAAATTATAGAAATGGGCAATATTGTGGAGAAAACCCCACAACCTATGCAAAAACGTATAGTGGAGATACACAAATTTCAGAAGATTTTGCAGAATCCATTGGTATCTTTTTTCAAGACCACAATGGCGACAGGGCAACACACCCAAAACACCTACGATTTGGCACCGCTGTTGTAAATGGAGAAGTATTAAGCGGGTGTCCGTAGGGGGAACTCGTTATGGAAGACACAAAACAACAAAAAGATCCCGAAAAAACAAAAATAAAAAAACGACCTTTTATGATCGCGGTGTTTGTGGTGGGAGCTGTATTTGTCGTATTAGGGATTATGATTAATACTCCAAACACTCAAGAACGCTCAATAACCCCCGTCCAAAAAATTGAGGACGTGGTGATAAATGAAACAGAACTAGGTCAATTGACGCATGTCTTAGGGGAGCCACTCAAACAAGAAAACACCCCACAGGGACCCGCCTTGTTATATAAAGGAACATCTGAGAACTGGCCAACCACTGTGGTACCGATCCAAAATAAGGTAGGTTTTATCCGAATACACACCTTTTCCCCGGAAAATAGTTTTTCTGAGTGGGAAAAGAAAATTGGAGGAAGTAATCCTCAACAAATATTTGCTCCAGAGTCGCGCTCTAATATATATGGATACTACTATGAAGACATTGGCGCATTGATAAAGGCAGGCGGAGATAAGCGGATAGCCTTTGAGATTCTTCGTTTTCCCCCAATGTCTCTCCAGCAATTTTTACAAACAAAGTATGGTGTGGGGTATTCGTTAAGCGCTCCAAGTGAGGGTCATGAATTTTGAACTCTCACGGGCATGATGATGTGAAGAAAGCCTTCGCTTTCTTTGGTCCGAAATACCCCTGGATTAAGAGATCCGGTCATTTCAAAGGTAACTTCATCGCTATCCACGTGCGAAAAGAAATCAAGCAAAAAACGACTATTAAACGCGATATCTCCCCCTTCGCCAGAGATGGAGACGGGCACAAGGACTGTGTTTTTTCCGACACTTGGGGTATTTGCGCTTGCAGTTATCCCCGTTTCATCTAAGTGAAGCTTCACGATATTTGCGTTGTCTTTAGCAAATATGGCCGCAGATTTCACTGCTCGCATCAAGGTTTCTTTTTGAACCACCGCGCTTGTACTATGGGTTTTTGGTATTATTTTCTCGTAGTTAGGGTACTCGCCGTCAATTGGTCGAGTCACAAGGGTCGTGTCGCCAACCCGAAATGCAATCTGCTTTTCCTCTGTCTCAAATAGATCAATCCCGTGCTTTTCCTTTTCCTCCCCACAAATCCGCACAAGCTCAGAAAGCGCACGAGCAGGGATTATCCGTTTTTCTTCAAAAGAAAAGGTTCCGTTGATTTTCGACACAGAAAGCCTGTATCCATCTGTAGCGACAAATGTCGTTTCGTCACCTGATGGCACTACGCATACCCCAGTTAGAAGAGGGCGACTATCATCTGTGGCCGCAGAAAAGACGACGGAAGAGATCGCATCAAGGAGTTGCCCTTCTTCTATGTTCTTTTTTTCTCCAGAAACCAACGAGACAGGCGGAAACTCTTCTCTTCCGACTGTCGGGATCACAGCCGAGGACCCCCCACAAGAGATGGATACCCCTCCGTCTTCTAGTGATATTTCAACCGGCTCCTGGGGTAACGTAGAGACAAAATCCAAGAAAAGCTTTGCAGGGACACAGACGCCCCCTTCTTTTATCGTCTTACCGGGTAAAATAGCGATCTCGGTCATCTCTAGACTCATCGCAACCATCTTTATTTCAGAAGATGCTTCTAGAAAAATGTTTTGAAGAATTGGCATCTGGGTTTTTGCAGATATAACTCTATTTGCCCGAACGAGCGCTTTATTGAGATGCTCTTGAAGTATTGAAATTTTCATAGTGTTCCTTTCTATTATACCCATTAGTAGTAATAGTAGTAATAGTGTGGAAAAGTGTATGGATTCGATCGATGGTTGTCAATTGCGCACCACAACAGGCCAAAGGCGCCCGAAGAGCGCTTAATAGAGCTGTGGAAACACTGTGGAAAAACATGTGGATGACTGGTGGATAACTTTGTGTATGTGGATATATCATTTTACTTGGGCCCATAGCGATTGCTTTATCCCCACCACCGCCTCACGAAGCCTCTCATTTGTGGATAGTTCGTGTGTAATAGTGTCAATCCCGTGCATAACTGTCGTGTGATCCCGTCCCCCCAGGAGCCCTCCAATGTCCTCAAGCGTGAGGCCTAGTTCAGTTTTGGCTAGATACATCACCACTTGTCGTGGGCGGACAATGGGTCTATCTCTTTTGGGGCCCTTAAGCGCCGTGGATTTGAGATTAAAATACTCCGAAACCGCCTCAAGTAGCTCTGTGGAGGAAACGCGTCTTTTTTCCCGCGACTCGTTTGGAATCCCAACAATAGGCCTCTTTGCCGACAGAAGTGAAGCGATAAACTCTGGCGTTGGTGTCCCCCCGCGGGTGGCAAGCTCTGTCATCAGGCGCTTGAGAAACCCTTCGATGGCGCGGGTGTCTGTGAGGTTTGCTGCAACGATCTGGGCCGCCTCTGGAATGAGTGACAATCCGAGGCTTTGTGTCTTTATCCCAACAATGGCCGCTCGAAGCTCAAAATCTGGCGGAGAGATGTCGACAATCAGTCCTCCTTCAAATCTACTGCGGAGTCTATCTTCGAGCCTACTTATCTCTGATGGGTGACGATCTGATGTAAGGATGATCTGCCCTCCTTCTCTATGTACCGCATTAAATGTGTGGAAGAATTCTTCCTGGGCCGTGAGCTTTCCTGCTATAAACTGCACATCATCAACGAGCAGCAAGTCAGCAGATCGGTATTTTTGCTTAAATTGTCGAACGGACTTTGTCTGGATCGCGTCAACAATTTCATTTAAAAATTCCTCCCCCATACAGTAGACGACCTTAGCTGAGGATTTTTTGGCAAGAAGCACATTGCCCACCGCGTGCATAAGGTGGGTCTTTCCAACGCCTACCCCCCCATAGAAGAAAAGTGGGTTGTACGCCGTTCCTGGAGTCTTGGCGACTGCTGTGGCAGCTGCGTACGCTATTTGGTTCGTGCCAGAGACAGCAAACGATTCAAATGTATACTCTGGTCGCAAGTGTAATCGCCTTGCAATCGATTCGACAGAAATAGTTGGTTGAGGCATGAACTCATTGGAAGAAAAGAGTGGTCCAGCATCCTTTGGCGAGAGGGTTTGTGGTTTAGAATGAATGATAAATAGTAGGCTGGTGTTTTCTCCTGTGTGGTGGTCGATGATAGACTTTACCAAAGAATAATATCGCGCTTCGACCATCGATCTCATCATGGGGTTTGCCAGTCCCACCGTCGCCACTCCTTTTTCAAATGAGATGAGCTCGCTTTTAGAAAAGTGTGTGCTAAATGTGGCCTTCGATACAGAAAGCTCAATTTCTGATAAGACTGTTTTCCAAAGCTTCGCAAGATCCATAAGATGAGTTAAGACAGCTAGCAAATAATAAATACCACGTATTTTGGGGAGGCCGGCAGCAATGTGGAAAAGATATCCACAATGTACGCCTGAGAGGCGAGGTTGTCAATGGCAACTCTCTATGTCTCTGGTTTTCCTGATATGATTACGATATGTTCGCGTACGTGTATTATTTTTTATTATTTGTTCTTCTTTTTTTTCCAGATGGGCATCAGACCCCTGGCGATGCGGTTGCAGGAATTATGGTTGCAGCCCTATTGATGGTTCGAGTGAGTCAGTCGACTAATAATAGGTGGACGAATGTGCTTGCCGTTGGTGTCGGTGGATACGTGGCAGTTTCTGTCGCCTCGACCGTATTTTCTATGGATCTTGGGCTTTCCGTGTATCGATTTGGTCGCGTCTTTCTGGCTGTAGCCGCGGCGTGGATTGGTGGGTCTTTCACGAACAAAGAAAAGGGGGTGTTTATAAACGCACTTCCAGCATATGCACTATTAGTGCTTGGTACGGCTTTTTTGTATCTAGTTTTAAAAAAACCAGGCGCAGCGATATTCGAGGGAAGCCTTCTGACCTCTTGGTTTGGTCATCATCATGTAAGCGATCTACTGGCCCCAGGGGCGGTTCTTTCTCTTTGGTTTTATCACACGGAAGATAAAAAGAAGAATCATCACCTGTTTATATTACTAAGCACGATCATCGGCATCGTGAGCCTCACCGCTCGGTCGGCGCTCTTTGTCACAGGGCTAGGACTGTTTGTCATGGCATATCTGTCCCCAAAAAAAATGCGACGCATGAGTCTTTTATTGGGAACTATGCTTGCGGGCGTGGCCCTTTTGGGGGTGTTTATCCAAAACACGTCTGGATTTCCCTGGAATCGTGATCAAGGATCAAGTAAAACAGCAGGTCTTGCGGCAAGAATCTCATATATACAACAAGCAACGCATCCCCGTGGAGTTGCTCTATATCTTGGGACGGGTCCAAATACATACATTCTTCATTCGCTGAAAAATCGAAACAGCGTCTCGGATATGACGTGGTTTTCACACTCATTTTGGTTTGATGTGTTTATCGAAATTGGAACGTTTGGCTTGTTAAGCATGGTCATCATTGTGGCAATGGTTGGACGAGTGTATCTAAAAAACAAAAACGACGCGATAGATTATCGTGCGGGTGCCGCCCTTGCGGCGATTGTGATAGCGATGGTTAGTCTGTTTGACTACACACTTCATCTGCTTCCGCTATGGATTTTGTGGTGGGCGCTCGTGGGGATGGCTTGTTCAAGGACAGATGATGAGGAAGATGTGAAGACGTCATCGCTTGTTCCACATACACTGATCACTATCCTTATGTGTGTGAGCGCAGCGCAAGTGCTTGTCATCTATTCCCCACTACCACTCTTTTCGTCTGTTTCAGTATTACGGACAAAAGAAGCGATTGATCGCCTCAGTACTACCCCCCCCACAAGCTCTGCACCAGCAAACATATCGCCTACGTCAGGTTTTATATATAAAAACAGTAATTCATTGCCCGCAACAGATATACTTTATCAAGCGTGTCTATTTGTCTTTCCAAAAGATGACGAAAAGACAGAGTGTGATTCTTTGCCTACAGAGCCATCTTTTCAAAGTGGCGCATTACCCGACCTACTTCATGTTTCCAGGATGACAAACGCTCCTTTGTCTACCCGGAGAGCAACAGCAGCCGCGCTCCTTGGTATATACATACATGAGCATGCACCCGAAAAAACCACGCGATTTTTTCGTACAGCGCTAGCGCTTTCGCCCCACGATCCGACTTACATGATGGTATATCGATCGGTCGCTCTTTTGACTCGTGACCCGACACTTTTGGCCCATTCACGTGATGCATGTAACACTACTAC
>CAZQGM010000012.1:0-16513 GCA_964592885.1 uncultured Gammaproteobacteria bacterium | reverse complement strand
TGCATAGACCACTGGCCGCACTTCATCAGGCACTGAAGCACCTTGAATTCCCGAGTATATCTGCGCGACTAGACCACTAAGAGCAGCTGTCATCAGTCCTTTTCCGCGATGCGCCGGATGAGTAAAAAATTCAGTCACTTCAATAAACCGATATCCTGCCATAGTGATCCCTTCGGATGTGCACGCAGCGATTAGGTGTCCGGCCGCATCAGTAATCCCTGAAAAACGGGTATCAGTTTGTGATGCAGCAAAATTACCTACGAACTCCCGTATTCCCTCCTCTGTCCATCCAAATGCGCTCCAGAATTCAGTAAGATCTTCTACATGCTCCATCCTCGGCGTATCAATAAATGAATATCCAAGATCCGAAACATACTGCATCGTTCCTAGCGGATTTGGAGTCCGATGAGTATTTACATTCCAATCTTCAATAACCCCGCTTACTTCGGGTGCGTACGGCTCTCTGTCTGTAACATTTGTCGCGACATATAAAAGGACATCAGTGGAATCTTGATATATCTCAGATAAAGAAATTGATGCTTCAACTGGTAGTCCTGCCTCAATAGCTTTATTTGCTACATCTGCTGTCACGACGGCGCGAAGTACGGCACGGCGTTTTTGATCTTTTGCGATGGCTCTATTTGAGGTTTCCTGCCACAAATCGATAAATATAGAGGCATCAGTGACTAACTCTGGCTCATTATGATATCCACGTTCCGCAGGACGATGACTATACCCCTCCCCGCCAGTACTCGATACTTGGGGAGCAGCTGGTATATCAACCAGTGGCATATCGGGCGCGACACGAAACTCGAGAGCGGCTGTAGATATTGATGATGATGGTGCTTCTGGGGACATAGATGTGCGTAACTATATCTCTAGTCCAGTTGATCAGTCGAATAAACCATGATATGATACAAAATAGTATTAAATGTAATATATATTACAAATGAAAAAGATCAGCGATTCGGTCTCATCTATCATCCAATCCGATGAAACGGCATACGAAGCCTTCGGGCGAGGACTTCTCAATCTCTCTGCATATGCAGAGATCATCAAACCAACGATAGAGAAAGAAACATGGAAACCCGTGAAACATGGAAGTGTGGTCGTCGCGCTCTCACGGCTACAACGAACGATTGGACACGCGTCGCCACTCAAGCCGAAAGTAAACCTCTATGATGTCACGACGACGTCACCACTTGTCGACATCAGTTTTGAGAAAACTAGAAGTGTCACAGATGCGATCAGTCGGGTACAGGAACTCGTATCCTCTCACCCATCGACGTTTCTTGCGATCACTGCGGGGATACGGGAGATCACTATCATCGCTAGCGAGACACGTATAAGTGACATACTGACGATCATTCCGAAAAAACCAAAATCAATTATGAAGAATCTGACTGGACTAACCATGCATTTCTCGGATGAGTATCTCGAAGTTCCGAATGTCCTCTATAGTCTAATGAGTACGTTTGCTATAAAACGAATCAATATCAGGGAGATTGTGTCAACGTACACAGAACTCACGGTGGTCATCGATACACATCACGCTACAGCTGCACTTGAAGCGCTCATGAATAGCAAATAGGTTTATATAAGCCCGAGCTGTGCTTTTCCCTCTTCGGTCATTTTATCCATGTTCCATGGTGGTTCAAACGTCAGATCGATCGCCACCTCGCCTTTCACGCCAGCTTCCTTGAGCTTCTCTGTGACGAGCGCTTCGATGGTAGAAAAAAGTGGGCACCCCATGGATGTAAGTGTCATAAGGATGCGGACGTTGCCACTTTCTTCATTGAGTTCAACCTCATACACGAGTCCGAGATCCCAGATACTCACATTGAGTTCCGGATCAGGGATATTTTTGAGTGTTTCGATGATAGTTTCTTTGGAAATTGTATTAGTCATAATGTCATCCCCGACCCTGCTCGGGGATCCATTTTTTATACTAGATTCCCGCCTTCGCGGGAATGACAGCGAAAAAATTAATAATCCCGTCTCCCGTCCATCGCGCGCCGTAGCGTCACTTCGTCAGCATACTCGATATCAGCACCGATCGGCAAGCCGTGAGCAAGTCTAGTGAGTTTAATCGACCGACCGAGCTTCGTTTCGATCGCATGAATTTCTTTGGAGATATACATGGCTGTCGCTTCCCCTTCCATCTTTGGGTTCATCGCAAGGATCACTTCCGACACCATCGGACTAGCCTGCTTCGTGATGCGAGAAAAAAGATCCGAGAGATAGATTTCATCCGGACCGATGTTATTTAAGGGATCAAGTGATCCATGAAGCACATGGTAAATCCCCTTAAACGATCCTGTGCGTTCGATAGAGAGCAGATCCATCGTCTGTTCAACCACACAAATCAGTGAATGATCGCGTTCGGGGCTCGTGCATACGGGACATGGATCACTATCGGAAACAGTCCGACAGACACTACAAAGGACCGTATTTTTTTTGAGCCCCAGAAGCGAATCTGAAAACCGAGTCAATTCCTCTTCTGGTACGTGGAGAAGATAAAATGCCAGACGTGTCGCCGTTTTTGGTCCCACACCGGGAAGCTTTTCAAATGATTCAACGACTTTCGTGATAGCTGTCGGAAGCAAATTCATGAGAGCAAGTATAGCCTATTACCTATATGTCTGTCAGTCCTACCCATGTTTGAGGCTAAAAGGCCTGGCCTTTTAGCCTCAGGGATGACTACCGTGCGATAGTGGATATCGCTTTAGCAATCAGTGGCGCGAGCGACACGACGTGCAGTTTTTTGGGAAGCACGCGATTTTTGTGGTGAATTGAGTCGGTGACAAAAAGATAATCGATTGGTGCGGCATCAAGATTTTTCACCGCATCCCCAGCAAATACACCATGTGTTGCAGCAACGACTATCGTTTCCGCTCCCGCATTTTTCAAGGCTTTCGTGCCATTGAGGATTGTCCCCGCAGTCGAAATGATGTCATCGATGATGATGACGGATTTCCCCTTCACATCGCCGATAATCTGATAGGTCTCTGATTCATCATGACGATCTAAAAAGCGCTTTTTTTCCATGACAGCCATCGGAACATCAAGTGCATACGCAAGATTGCGCGCACGCTTCACTCCTCCAACGTCTGGCGACACCACAATTGGGTTGGTCAGAGATAATTTCTTTACTTCCTCAGCTAGTATCTCAAGAGCGGAAATGTGAGTCACAGGAATTTGGAAAAATCCCACTATCGCGTCGTTGTGAAGGTCAACTGCAATGAGCTCTTTATATTTACTCACCTCGACAAACTTTGCGATGACTCGGGCTGATATTGGCTCGCCGACACGGTGCTGTTTATCCTGTCTGGCATACCCCAAATATGGTATAACTGCGACCATCGTTGAAGGTGCACTTCGTCTGATAGCATCGCCCATAAGAGCCAACTCCATCGTATGTTCATCCATAGAATTGGAAAGCGACTCTATCACAAATACTGTCTTATCTCGTACATCTTCTTGGATCCACGGACGAAGTTCCCCATCTGCAAACCGAGAGAGGTCAGCAGCACCAAGCGTAATACCCAGTTCTTTGGCAATGCTTTGGGCAAGCGGGATATTGCTACTACCAGAAAATACGATGTTATCTTTCATACCTCAAGAATAGCACTCACCTCTTATCTGGACAAATAGCAAATAGCAAATAGCATATGGAGAAGATGTAGCACCTTCCTTCGTCCCGACGAACGGGACTACGGCGGGCAAGGTAGGAAAGCCGTCTTCGCCAAGGCTACGACGAGGCAATGCAAGAAACAGAAGACAGAAATGGTTTACGCAATTTCTAGATATTTCAACACTTGTGGGTCCATGAGGCTATCGACAATGAGATCTGGTTGGTGATCTTTGAATGCATCAGCGGTTACGTATTTTGATTCAAGGGTGATGATCACCGGCATACCAACTTCCCGGGCTGCCATCACATCATTTATCGAATCTCCGAAAAGCACCATATCTTTGGGAGCATAGACCCCGCCATAGTGTTTTGTGACTTCGGTGCATAGCTTCTTTGCTAGTTCTTTTTTATTGGCCTCTTTGTCACTAAATGTCCCACCGTCAAAATCAGGTTTTCCCAAATCCACACACGCGAGTTTCCACCATCCTGTGCTCTCAAAATTGCCAGTAAATAGCCACTGCGACACTCCCCGTGTTTTGAGTATTTTCGACAGTCGAATTGAATCAATAAGCGGTGTATAACAGACATGTCCTTGCTTCTGCTGTTCTAGCCCGCAGTCGTAATACACATGCTTAAATATATCGAGCTTTGCATAAAATTCTTCGTCCGATACTCCATGTGCTTGTGCGTTAAGAAGTGCAATCTGCGGATCAATCATCCCATGATACGGAACATCAATAAGACTATCTGCCTCAAAACCAAAAACGCGAGTAAGTGCTGTGACAAATCGTTGTCGTGCAAGTCGGTATGATGTTTCGGCTTGCGTCAGTGTCCCATCGATATCAAAAATTACAAGTTTCATATGTATAAGACTTCACTGTTTCTTTGCCGTCGCTTTCAAAAATAAAATTGTGCAAGAAAATCCAAACGAGATAATGTTTGCAATAATAAGCGGAAAATCGTGCCGAAATATCCCGTAGAGTATCCATAGCGCTAAACCGACTGTAAACATACCGTACATGCCACACGAGATATCTCGTGTGCTTCGTGTTCGAATCACCTGAAGCGTTTGTGGGAGTAATGCAAATGTCGTGCAGAAAGCAGCTATATATCCAATAACCTGTTCAAATCCAATCGATATCATATATGTATCGTACCATTTGTTACTCACGTATGTATGAGTGAATGATAATCAATTTTGATAGTATCAGGTGTGTAAAAAAGACATTGACGAGCAAGCTCATTGGCAAATCTGCCAGATTCCAGCAGATCATGCGTCTGATGATATCGATAGCTAAATCCTGCACTAAATATATCTCCCGATCCGACAGAATCAACGATATCGTTTTCTGCAACAGCCCGTGCAGGTAACTCAAATCGACCCGTTTCAGTCACCGCCACTGCACCCTTCTCTCCACAGGTAACGATGACGATCACATCAAATTGTGTCGCCCACTTCGAAGCGAGAGAAAACATATCCGTGTGATCTTGTTCGGAGACGATGACGATATCGACAAGCGGCAGGATAGAATCCGCATCGTCAAATGTCCTTACCTTTACATTGTCCTCACTATCAAAATCGCGGTAGTACCCTTGGGGCAAGAGTATCTTGAGTGCCGATGTATGTGTTATGCCCGTAAGTGCTTGTACGTACGAAACTGGCATATTCGGCAGGAGTGGGGCAAAAAATACTATATCTGTCTTTTGAAGCGAGTGGTCCAATATCGAGTCGACTACAATAGGAAGCGCTTCATCTCGATTGTAGGCTTTTTGATGCCGCATGCCATTTTTAGATACATTCTCATATACAAGTGTACATTTGGTATTGGGCTCTTCTGGATAGAGCGTAGCTTCTCCCTTATACTCCAAAAAATCGGGTCCATATGGAGCCACAATCTGCACATCGGTATCCGGAAATTGCCGGTATATTTTATCCATGAACATCGCAGGACTCCCGGCCGACGTATATGACGCGTGTTCCGAGACATTTTTATCTATGCAGACATGACCGACGATAGTGATATTCATATTCAATATAATACCATGCGCATTTCACAGGAAACAGGAAGCCCCGCAAAGTGGGACAAGGATAAGACAATAACCTCTTATAGAGTCTTTCCTGGATATGCATCTAGTGCGGCTTTGATGATCAAGATGGAGCGCGTCAGTTTCTCAGAGTTGAGGACATACGCGATGCGGATTTCATTTTTCCCTTTTCCCGGCGTTGCGTAAAATCCTGCAGCTGGCGCTACCATCACCGTTTCGTTATTGAGACGGAAATCAGTAAGTAGCCATATCGCAAATCTTTCGGCATCATCAACTGGAAGTCCGACGATAGCATAAAATGCACCTTCTGGTTTCGGGATGGTCACCCCGGGGATTGCTTGTAAACCTGTATAGAGGACATCGCGTCTTTTTGCATACTCTTTTTGGACGTCTGATATATATGATGCAGGGACATCAGTTAACTTCGCCGCAACCGCTTGGTCGATCGATCCAGATGACAGTCGACCTTGACCGATCCGAAGTACCCCAGACATGACATCAGTATTTTTTGAAATCAGACACCCAAGTCTGGCGCCACAAAGACTGTACCGCTTGGACATGCTGTCAAGGATGATCGCGAGATCTGGAATATCACCCATATATGACAGAAGCGATACGTGGCTTTTTCCGTCATAGCAGTATTCACGGTATACCTCATCAGACATGAGAAAGAGTCCGTATTCTTTCGCTATCGACACAAGCATCTCGACTTCGTCTTTTGTGTAGACCGTTCCTGTCGGATTATTTGGATTACAAAACAGTATCGCTTTTGTTTTTTTCGTTATCTTTGAAACGATCACATCACGCCCTGGCATATGAAATCCATCTGTGATCGATGTGGGGATGGCCGTAAGTGTCACACCGTTTACCCGCGCATACGAATTGTAGTTGGTATAGAGCGGTTCAAACGTCAAAATCTCATCGCCAGTCTCGGTGCACGCAAACATCGCCATAGAGATGGCTTCTGATCCCCCATTCGTGACCTGGATATCAGAGACACTGATATCTGTATGTCCCAATCCTTGGTAATACTGAACTAGGGCCGTAAGAAATGGTGCATCGCCCTGAGACTGACCATATCCAATCGGGTTGGTATCCCAGTGTGTAAGGACGTCAATCATGACATCGGGAGTTTTGATATCCGGGTCCCCGATATTGAGGTGCAGGACCGAAACTCCAGTCTTTTTGGCGGCTACCGCATATGGGACGAGTTTCCGGATCGGAGAGGCTGGAACAGCGGATAAACGAGATGAACAAGGCATATATGGGTCCTCCGGACAACAGTACTAATACATCATGCACAGGAAACAGGAAACCCTCCTTCGCTAAAGCTCCGGCGGGCAATGCAGGAAACAGTCGAGATATTATTTAGTCGTACGGGTACTCCTACACCATTCGCTGTTTATATGACTATCAGTCCATAACTGGATCCTTCTCCTTCGGCAAGCTCAGGATCAAGATGATGATAGCCCAAGATCCCCGTCTTTACGGGGATGACAGTTACTTTGTCAGGACTTCGTATTCTGTCTCAGGATGTGGTTTGCCAAACGCCTCCCATGCGCTGGCACCTTTCACCCAAATTTCCATAAACCGATCGGTGCCACCTGTACTTCCTGGAGCATAGGAAAGCTGTCCATCTTCGATGTGATAGGTTTCACCGCCAATCACCGCTTCATGAACACTTCCATTTAACCGTATGCGAATTTTCTCCCCTTCTGATATATGGATCTGAGACTTTCGCATCGATGTTTTGATATTGCCGTAACCGTCAATAAATGCAATCCTATTTTCTGGCACTTCTGGGATAGATCCAAGTGGGACATCCTCACCCAAAATCCCTTTATCTCCCCGGAGCACTCCGACAACGCCGTCCGGATAGTAGTCTCGTGACCGAAACTGCGAACCGACGTTTGAGACATTGATCAGCTTCAATTCGGAGATGAGTGGCTTGATAAAAGAAAATGCGTACCCCATATGGACCGCGACAGCTACGACACCATTGCTGAGCTTTGCATACGTCAGATGACCATACTGACCTTTATATGTCTGCGCGGCGTCGCGTGCCACACTTATCCTAGGCGCAGTATTACTGAAAATCGCCATGCGTGGAAACGGATTGACGGTGGCAAGCTGCGAAATCCAGAAACCCGTCGCGAGCGATGAAAATTTCGGGACATTGACTGGGTTGATCCGAAGTTCCGGATCAAGAAGCAAAAACTTTTGGATCACTTCAGCATACGCAGGATCACCAGATCCATAATCTGCAATGAGATGAATGATATTGTTCATACACACCTCCTTATATTTTGGACATGGGACAAATAACAAATAGCAAATATATGTTTGACACCAATGATAGGGTCCATTCCATGTCGTGTTCTTTGCTTTTTGTCTAAGTCTAATACAAATCAGGCTGTGCCTTCTGTCCAACTTCCGAGATATTGCTTCTGTTCTTTGGTCAGTGAATCGATAGAAACTCCCATAGATTGAAGCTTTAGGTGTGCGATGTGCTCATCCATGGCTCGATCGATTTCATACACTTTTGGTGTCAATTTCCCTTGATTTTTTATGAAAAACTCAGCTGCGACTGCCTGACCTGCAAATGACATGTCCATGACTTCAGCCGGATGCCCTTCTGCTGCTGCCAGATTCACGAGTCGCCCTTCCGCAAGGACGATTCTATGTGTCCCATCCTTGAGTGTATACTCCTCGACAAACGGCCGGAGTGTGCGTGTGGACGTAGCCATTTTGGAAAGTGCCTCAAGATTGATTTCGACATTGAAATGTCCAGAATTGCAAACAATCGCGCCATCTTTCATGAGTTTGAAATGTGCTTCGTCGATGACGTGTTTGTCACCAGTCACGGTGCAGAAAATATCACCGATTTTTGCAGCCTTATTCATCGGGAGCACTGAAAATCCGTCCATCGCGGCCTCAAGTGCCCGAATTGGATCGATCTCGGTCACGATGACGATCGCACCCATCCCCCTGGCTCGCATCGCAAGTCCTCGCCCACACCATCCATATCCCGCAACGACGAACGTCTTTCCGGCAAGTAGATTATTGGTCGCGCGGATGATACCATCAAGCGTCGATTGGCCGGTTCCATACCGATTATCAAACATGTGCTTTGTGTCACTTTCGTTGACAGCAAACACTGGAAGTTTCAGTGCTCCATCTTTTTCCATCGCTTTGAGTCTGATGATGCCAGTTGTCGTTTCTTCACTTGAACCGATAATTTCTGGAATTTGATCTTTTCGTTTTGTATGAAGCAACGTAACCAAATCCGCACCATCATCCATCGTGATCTGTGGATGCATATCAAGGACGGCGTTGAGATGACGATAATATGATGCACTATCCTCTCCTTTGATGGCAAATACGCTCATGCCATAGTCAACGACCAGGGATGCAGCTACATCGTCTTGGGTAGAGAGTGGATTACTCGCACATAGTCCCACGGTCGCTCCCCCTGCCTTGAGTGCAATCATAAGGTTAGCTGTCTCAGCAGTGACGTGAAGACACGCGCCGATCGTCATACCTTTAAACGGTTTCTCTTTAAGATATCGAGCCTCAAGCGAATGAAGCACAGCCATCGAACGACCAGCCCATTCAATACGATTTTTTCCGGCCTGGTGTAGCTTTGCATCTCGAACATCGGATGTTTTATTTTTCATAGGACTCCTTTATTGTATGTTTATATATATACTTTCGTAAAAATGGGTATTGTTCGTTTTGACAAATCATCCCAGTGCTTAATGTACAAGAAATAGGAAACAAGAAACAAAAAACAGAAATTATTGGATCCCCGTCTTCACGGGGATGACAAATACTAGATCCCAAACGTACATTCAAGATGACAAAAAAAGTTTTATACCACGATGTCTGAGTTATACGCCTTTTTGTATCGTTTTGAAAACTCTTTTTTTGTATAGCTATGGGTCACCGTTCCAGATAACTCCACTGTATATGCAGCAGCGACTGATCCCATGCGAGCTGATGTCGACAGATCAAATCCTCGTAAATATCCAGCGATAAAGCCTCCACGGTATGCATCTCCGGCGCCCGTTGGGTCAACTGCATGCACACCAGCAACAGGTGGCACCTCATAGACTCCTTCGTCTTTTGATTCGATCAACGAACCTGCATGTCCTTTTGTCGTCACGAGTGTTCGGCATAACGCAACGAGTGCTCTATGCGTGAGATGTAGTCGCTTCTCTAAAAGACTAATTTCATAGTCATTTCCGATAACGATATCTGCATTCTGTATCCCCCGATGGAGCTCTTCCACACTGAAATCTGCGATTTGAAATGCTGGATCAAACATATATGGAACACCAGCGGTAGTACATGCATCGACTCCTTGCATCATGGCAGCAGGGGTCGTTGGAGAAATAATCGCATATGATACGCTCGAACACACAGTTGGCGTCACGCGGTACGCTGCGGCATGTTTGAGAGCGCCGGAATAAAACGATCCGATCTGATTATGGTTACTGTCAGTCAGTGCAAAATACGTACCCGTCGGC
Source organism: uncultured Gammaproteobacteria bacterium (assembly GCA_964592885.1). Lineage (GTDB taxonomy): Bacteria > Patescibacteriota > Microgenomatia > UBA10105 > UBA927 > CAZERT01. The sequence goes on along the minus strand of CAZQGM010000012.1, from coordinate 6,304 downwards.
TCATCTTTCACGGTCTTTATGCCTGATACGTCAATTTTGTGGGAGCGCATAAACTTCGCGTACGGTGCAAAGTCATGTCCCGCTGGTGCATGGATATGAGGATTCATCCCAAGAAGCTTGAGTGAATAGGCTATATTTGCGGCCGTCCCTCCAAATCTGATATGCAGTGTATCAGCTAGTACACTCAAAGAGATCGTATGAAGCTTATCGGGCATGATCCGATCAGTAAATACGCCTTTATACTCCATAACGCGGTCATACGAAAGCGATCCGATGACGAGTACAGAGGTAGAGAGTGAGGTTTTCATAGAGTCAAAGCTCGCGGTACATCGTCAGTTCGCCGATATACGTTCCTTTGTACGAAAGCATCCCAGGGACAACACCAGTCTTCCGAAATCCGAATGATTCATAGAGCCGAATAGCAGATTCATTTGTCTCAAAACAATGGAGGTAAAGCATCCGAAGTGCGCTCGTTTTTGCCTCGGAAATAAGTGTTTCCATAAGCATGCGCCCAATCCCCTCATCTCTGTAGCCTTTTGCGACCGAGATACCGATTTCTCCGACATGGGATTTCCGCTTATCAAACCGCCGCACCTCGGCACTTCCCACAAGTTCATTCCCGATATATGCCACGACATGGATCTTTGTACCCTCTTCTATCTGGCGGACCGCAGCTTGCACATACGAATGCTCCGCGGCGCGGGTCATCGGCTCTCCGGAGAGCATCACGGTCGTATCTTCCGCAATGATGGCATTGACGTAGAGAAGGAGGTTCTCAAAATCCTCAAGACTGAGGTACCGAATGGTTACGGTATGGTTTTTTTTACTTTCGTAGGTCGTTACGATTGTGCCGGGAACCATATATTCAGTAATACGTACACAGGAAACATGAAACAGGAAACAAAATAGCCCTCCACAGAGTCTATCCTAAGAAAATCTTATTTCCCTGCTTCCATGCTTTTACTCATTTCAGCCAACTTCATAGCTGCTGCCTGTTGTGCTTGTTTGATCGCGCTGTTGACTGAACGGCGGATTGGCTCATTTGGTACTCCGTCAACTTCGACGATTTTCACAACTTGATTACCATTGATAACGATGCGAACATTTCCATCGTTGACTGTAAATTCTTGCTTTTCAAGCGCGGCCTGGATGACAGCTGCCTGCTTGCGCATTTCATTGAGATCCCCGAGCGATTTAAATGGATTAAACATATGTATTCCTTTCAGGAATAAACATGAAATACGAAATACGAAATACGAAACGCATGAGTTTCGGATTTCTGGCTTCGGATTTCTAATTTATATGTATCGTATTACTTTGTTCCAAGCTCTACACTAACCATCACGTTTACACCAAATAACTTCTTCATCACAGAGCCGAGCATATCACGCACTACTGGCGTAGACAAGCGCTCTTTGTGAAACGAATAAAACGCTTCTATCACAAGTGTCTTGTCATCCACTGATTTTGGTCGAGCCGACCTAAGCACTCCTGACACTGAGTTATTAAATGGTTTCACCGCTTCTATCACGTCCGACCAATGATTTTTCAATTTTTCCATGGTCAATACGACACCCGTGGTATCACCAGATTGAACATCAGATGACACTGGCGGTGTACTTTCTGGTACGGGAGCTGGTGGTGCATGCGAACGCACCGGAGTCACAACACTCTGTGACGGCGATGGAGACCTAGATGTATGTGGTTCCTCTGGACGTGTAGCAACTGACGATTTTGGCGGCTCCCCACCAATATCACGCTTGATACTTTCCGTCGTCTCTCCCACATGAGCAGTCATGTGACAGTAGTCAAGCGCAGCAATGAGTATAGGTAATTCAGGTGTCGGGGCATTTTTGAGTTTGCCATACGCGTCCATACAGACATGAGATATCGCGGTTAATTCGTCGAGAGACCATTCCCCCGGCTCAGACTTACCCAAAACTAGGTTCACTATACGTGTATGGAGGTCGGCAATAAGTTCTGTCAAAAACGCTTTCAAATCCGCTCCGTTTTGCGATAGTGTCTCAATAGTGGACACGAGCACCGCTGCATCACGACTACGAAGAGCACCTACAAATTGTGTCTGTACGACACGTGACGATCCGCCTATAGATGCCTCGACACTCCCGACGGTGACTGGTGTTCCCTGAAGACTCATTTGTTCAAGAAGCTTCACTCCATCTCGAAATGCCCCATCGCTGAGGCTCGCGATACGCGCCAAGGCTGCATCATCTATCGAAATTTTTTCCTTTGTGGCAATTCGCTTGAGCGCTCCACTCAATTCGTCGATACTCGCTTTCCGAAACTGTAGTTCTACACAGCGGCTCCGTATGGTTGCCGGAACTTTTTGGTGGTCAGTGGTAGCAAGGACAAACACCGCATGACTCGGGGGTTCCTCAAGCGTTTTCAGAAGCGCGTTAAACGCTTCAGTCGTGAGCATGTGAACTTCATCGATGATATAGACTTTAAAATCCGACGAGGAAGGCGCGAGACTGATGGCAGATTTGAGTTCACGCATCTCATCGATACCACGGTTTGATGCCGCGTCAATCTCTATGACATCCATAGATGTGCCGTTTGCAATCGCAACACACTGATCACATGCACCACACGGGCCATGCACCCCTGGCTTTTCACAGTTAAAAAGTTTTGCGATGATACGAGCTGAGGTCGTCTTTCCAGAGCCTTTGGGACCTGTCAGGAAAAATGCATGAGGGAGGGATTCTTTTTTTTTCGAGAGAAGTTCAAGTAATCGCTTTTTTACATCGGCATTATCCATCTCTGCGATGACGAGGGGTCGATATGTTCGGTAAAAAGACATAGGATTCAGATATATGGTATCAGGTATCCGGTACCACGTGTATGGTTTAAGGTATACGATTCACGAGTCGGTATCAATAGGATATATTTAGCTAGTCCTAACAGCACTAACACTACATCCAAATACGTATGCCGTATATCGTACGCCGTATACCAACCACTTTTTACTCCGGATGATGATGCCCAAGAAGATGTTCAAGCCCATGAAGCACGAGAAACACGATCATATCATCAACAAGTTTGTTCTCTTCTGCTGCTTCAAGCACGGCCTGCGGATAGGAAACCACGATGTCTCCTAAATACATTTTCCCATCTGGAGGATCTACAAATGTGGCAAGTGATGGCTGGGATGGATCATTTTGGGGAAATGATAAGACATCAGTCGCATAGTCTTTTTGGCGGTATTGGGAATTAAGGGCCTTCATCTTCCGATCGCCGATAATGGAGACAGATACTTCGACATCTGTCTTCACTTTTTTGGTGAGTGCATCGGTCAATGCTGCAACGATTTTTTCTCGATTAACCGGATAGTGGGATTCAGAGGTAAATTGGATAGAAACCATTTCGTTAATTTTAAATTTTAAATTTGAAATTTCAAATTCACTTTTTTATAAGTGTCCGGAGCATGGCTGAAACCCGATCGCCCCCTGCTTTTCCGGCCACTGCTGCCATAGCGTCTTTCATAAGGAGTCCAAAATTGTCTCCACCTTTTTGGGCAACGGGCGTCAAAATGAGCGCTAACTCTTCATCAGAGAGTTCACTGGGTAAAAATGCCGCCAAAACGGCAAGTTCACCTTTTTCTTTTTCTGCAAGCTCCGGCCGACCGGCAGATTCAAACGCAGAAATCGACTCTTTGTGCTGTTTGACCTGTTTTTTGATGACGGCCTTCACATCCTCGTCGGTCATCGATGACTCACCTGCAGCTCCATAGGTGTCGATAGCCACGTTCCGAACGGCAGATATAAGCATCCGAAGCGTAAGCACACGAACACTGTCCCCTTTTTTCAGGGACGCCATCATATCTGTTTTGATATCTCCAAGCAGCATGAGTTCCTTTCGTGACCGTTTTTTTTGCCTTACATCGAGCGACGTGCTGGATGCTTGAGACGGTGTGCTAATTCCCGCTTTTTTTCTTTGCGGACTTCAGCTGGCTTTTGATAGAATTCTCGTTTTTTCAGATCTTGAAGGATGCCTTCTGACAAAACTTTCCGTGTAAATTTCCGGATCAATGAATCGGAAGAATCCCCTGGTTGTGCTTTGACAAATACCATAAAAAGAAAAACACCTCCCAACCAAATTGCTATATTGCAATGGACATAGGTCAATAAACAGTAAGCAACGAAAGAGTTGATATTATTGCTTATTGTTTACTGGCCACTTGTAATTGACCTTTAATCCGCTTTTGCGTCACCGCAAAATCCTCGGTAAATGGCCGCTTCACGATCGATTGTATCACACCGCCTTCATCATCGGGAGTCCTTGGAATGATATGGATATGGAGGTGGTGGACACCGAGTGGTTCACCATGATTGATACCAATAGTAAGAACAGCTGTAGCAAATGCTTTCTGAAGTGCCGCAGATACAGTCTGCACCGTTTTCATAAGTTTCCCTAGGTTCTCAGGTGCGTACTCATGTATGGTCTTCCCGTGGGTTTTGAGAATGACGACCGTATGTCCTGGTGCACTTCCATAGATATCCAAAAATGCTTTGGTGTCCTCGTCTTCAAATACGGTGTATGAGGGTAGTTTACCAGAGATAATGTTACAAAAGAGACATTCTTCCATAAATATATTTGTGTCATCCTGATCCCGCTTTAGCAAGAGAAGGATCTTCCAAATGTGGAAGATGTTTCTCCCTCGATAAACTCGGGATCAACATGACGTGATACGTACTATTAGTTACGTTGCTGGGTACGTTTTTTTCACCATCTCGATGATCTCACCAAGATTCATCGTCGTCGGTTTCATATCTGGATTTTTTGCACTCCCATTAAGGAGTATATGACGGCTTGCGTGGAGAAACCATGTGGCAGTTGGATCTGCCGCTTTCATCGCGTCGTATAGAGGAGTCAGATCAAACTCATCTTTAGGCAGACACTTAATCCGAAGGTAGCCTTTTTTGGGATCACGCCGTATGACGATCACGTATCCTCTCTTTTGTCCTAGGTGCACCACTTCGTCATTGATCGTTTCAAGTGCCAATGCCTCACCCATCGATGTCTGAAATACCGTGCCTTTTTCTGCTATCTCTTTTTCCGCCCATACTTTATTTTGGAATACTTTGTATGCGGCGTCCAAACATGCCATAGTCAGTCCTACGATCTTCATGGGATCTTCACTATGGAGAAGTCGCCACCCATCGATAAGAGACGCCAGTGACATACCCCACAGATCAGCTGTCGGATTAGGATAAAATACCTCTCGAAAATGATCGACGTCATTGACGACTGCAAGCATCCGCTCAAGAGCGGGATCCGCCCCATGCTCTTCTTTCACGGCCTGGTACACACGAAGCGCAGCACAGGTATCTTCGTCAGTCTGATGATGATCGTACTTTCCAAATCCCGTATCGACATGCCAAATTTCCGGATCACTATCTGGATCCATACCATTGAGTGTTTTCCCAGCGGGCACAAATACCACTGCTGCATCTTCCCATTCTTCAAAAAACACTTTGATAAGCCATATGGATGTGATGGCATCAAGATCCGGACCGATGTGAGCGACTATCGTTTTCATAGTAGTAAGTATACGGTATAGAGTATGCAGTATACAGTATTTATATCATGTGTATCAGTGTATATAGCACTATGGCATCAGATAGCGAAAACATCTCTCAAGATTACATCCCGAAGATTGGGATAGAGCGCGTAGGTAGCGCCTTGGCCTAAAAGCTCACTAGATGTAAACCACCGCATATCTGTCATTTCTGCTATATTTTGGACGAATACTGACTCAGGAACATCCTTGATTACGAATACAAAATCAAGGTGTTTATGCTCTGGTACCCCATGGTGCTCCGGTATGGTTTCTTCAAAAAAATACGATGGGACGGGAAGACTATTCACCCGTTCATCAAGCGCTTGAACGGTAAAATATGACGTTATATCGATCCCCGTCTCCTCCATCGTCTCGCGAATGACACAGTCGATGGGGGTCTCTCCGGGATCGATATGTCCTCCAGGTGGAAGCCAACACCTTAGCTTCTTATGAAGACCTAATAAAACTTTTTTTGGGTTCCCATCAGAAACAAGCACTGCCGTCGTCGTAAAATGTTTTTCCATATAAGTGTGTAGCTTACTCGTATTTCGGTCATCCCCGACCTGACCCGCTTCGCCGGAGCTTTTGCGAGGTAAGTCGTGGATCCAGGAAATTATGGATCCCCGCATTCGCGAGGATGACAAAATGTGATATATCAATAGCTCTGGCCGAAAATCCATTTGTGATTAGATGGTTTGCCACAGTGGACACAGACGCCCACTT
>CAZQGM010000011.1:0-17491 GCA_964592885.1 uncultured Gammaproteobacteria bacterium | reverse complement strand
GAAAAATCCTTCTCAATGCAGGAAAAATAGTGAAAGCAAAAAAAGATACGATCGTATTCGTATCACAAAAAGCACGGTTTGCCAGTGAAAATCTCGGTTGGATTAGCTTCGGCAAAGAGGTAGATAATAAAGATGGCGTCTCATTTCATGAGTTTGTTGATTTCCAGTATCGACCAGATAAAACCACTGCAGAGAAATATTTTGCAAGCGGTCATCATGCATGGAATCTCGGGTATTTTGTGACGACACCATCATTTCTTTTGAAACAGTACGAGCGGTTTGCTCCGAATCTCTATGAGGGGTTGTCAAAAATCGCAGCGGCGTGGGGAACAAAAAAATACGAACACATTCTTTCCGAGATCTATCCGACGCTTGAAAAAATCAGCTTCGACAACGCCATCCTTGAGAAGCTCGATCCGAAACACGCGCTCGTCGTGTCAGACAATCTCGAATGGAGTGATATCGGTGCATGGGAGGCTCTCAAAGAGGCGCTTGAAGATTCAGATGATCGGAATGTGACGCAGGGAAAAGTCATGCTTTCGGACACAAAAGACTCACTCGTGTATAATTATGGCAAACAGCTCGTCGTCGCCATCGATGCAAACGAACTATTGATCGTAAACACCGATGACGTACTTCTTGTCTGTCACAAGACATCCGTGCCAAAAGTGAAAAAAATGGTAGAAAGCCTGGCAGGGACAGAATACGAACATTTAACGTAAGCGTCTTTTGCCATCCATCCATGATGTACGATTTTTTTAAACGCTTTATCGATATCGTCGGCAGCATCGTCCTATGTGCGATATTTTTTCCAATCGCGGTCGTCACTGCGCTTGCAATCTTTACCGACTCACCGGGACCGATATTTGCAGATACTCCGAAGCGTGTAGGGAAAAACGGTAAACTGTTTAAGCTCTATAAATTTCGGTCAATGATCGTCAATGCGCACTTGATGCTTCGGCGAGATCCGAAATTGCGGCATCTTTTTCACCAATATAAACAAAATAGCTACAAACTCGTAAATGATCCGCGTATCACAAGGGTAGGGCATTTTATACGGAAGCATTCTATCGATGAGATACCACAACTCCTCAATGTCCTGACGGGGGATATGAGTCTTGTTGGGCCGAGACCGTATTATGCCGATGAACTTGAGGAACAACAAAAGAAGTACCCACACACACGAGAACTGGTGTCTATCGTGCTTTCAGCAAAGCCAGGCATCACCGGATTTTGGCAAGTATCTGGGCGTAGTGAAGTAAATTTTGACAAGCGTATCCAGATGGATGCAGACTACGTTCTTAAGCGGTCGCTTCTTTTTGATATCGTCATTATCCTGAAAAGCCCGTGGGCGATGATTTCAGGAAAAGGTGCAGTGTAACGCTTCATAGGGCCGTTTACAAAATACTTCATGGTATTTTGTAAATACGGACATTTGTGTCGCATCCCGCCATGGCGGGATTAAGAGTATCGACTGAAAATGCGACCAGATTCGTTTTGCGTTGACATATAAACCTCATCCATGGAACAATATAGGAATCTGTCATATGTGGCAGCGTATTTTTGTCGTCAGCCGTATATGTATTTAGGGCGACAACGAAAGAATATATATGGAACAATCACAACCAATTCATCGCATCCAACCACAAATACCCGTCAAGCCGAAGAAAAAAACGCACAAGAAAGTTGCCGCTGCCGTACTTGTCGTTCTCATAATCCTACTCGTGGGCATCGCTGGAGCTGGACTATACGTTTCGTCATTGGTTCGACCAGTTATGGATCAGGCAAAAGTCGTGCTTTCTGTCGCTCGTGAGGCAGGGGTTGCTGTGAAGTCTCAGGACATCGCCAAAGCAAAAGATTCCATCAAAAATACAAAGACAGCACTTACCGAGCTTGATACTCGATATGCTGCTCTCCGTCCATTTTCATCTTTCCCATTTGCGGGAGCATATGTGGCCGATGGTGATCATGCTATCAAAGCAGGATTTGCGGCTATCGATGCTGGCCAAAAAGCAATCGATGCACTTGAACCAAATGCAGATCTGTTGGGTCTGAAAGGTAAAAGTTCATTTGTGTCCGGAAGTGCAGAACAACGGCTTCAGATGGCAGTAAAGACACTTGGTGCCCTCACGCCAAGTTTCAAACAGATGGCAGGGAGTATCGATACGGTCCGCAAAGAGCTGTCTCTAATCGACCCAAACCGCTATCCAGAAGAGTTTCAAGGTCGCAAAATACGAAGTGAGATGGTTACTGCATTTTCCCTCATTGATAATGCGGCGACACTCTTTGTGACAGCACAACCACTTCTAGAGCGGTTGCCGGAAATCTTGGGAGACCCCACGTACAGGCGCTACCTGGTGCTATTCCAAAACGATAAGGAGCTTCGACCTACAGGCGGATTTCTGTCTGCCTATGCACGGTTTGGTATGGACAAAGGGAAGCCAATCCTCGAAAAATCCGGAAATATCTATGACTTAGATGATTCTCTCAAAAAGAAATTTCCAGCCACAGAAGAAATATCGACATACCACAAAGGTGTCTATCAGCTCTATATACGGGACAGTAACTTGTCACCAGACTTCAAGGTATCTATGGCGAAGTTTCTTGAGATGTATCAGACATCGTCAGAAAAAGAGAAAATTGATGGCATCATTGCTGTCGATACACATGTGTTTGTGGAAACATTGCGCATCTTAGGTCCTATGGTGATCGATGGACGAACATTTTCAGCAGAAATCGACAAACGGTGTGACTGTGCAAAGGCTATCTATGAACTTGAAGATGAGACGACTCGACCAGTTAACTATGTAAAGACAGATCGAAAAGCCATCATCGGACGACTGATGAAAGCAATGATGGATTTTGCACTGGGTACATCACCCAAGCTCTATTGGGGACCACTCATCCAGATGCTTGGTCGCGAAATCAGTCAGAAGCATGTTGTCGTATACATGATGGATCCAGTGGTCCAAAAAGCCATGGAAGATTTTAATCTCGCCGGACGCATCATGACCGACAACGAAGTTGCTGCAGTCATGAAATACAAACAAGATGGGTCATGGGACTATGTGCATATCAACAACAGCAACATGGCAGGAGCAAAATCCAACATGTTTGTCTCGACCAAAGTGACCAAAGACACGACGAAAGAGTCGGGTGGCACGATTAAGACAAAACTGACTGTGGAGTATAAAAATCCATATGAAGGCTCAGACTGCAATCTAGAACGGGGTGGCCTATGTCTCAATGCGCCGCTTCGAAACTGGGTTCGAGTCTATGTGCCAACCGGAAGTACATTGGTCGAAAATATCGGGACGATATCCCCAAAAACTGGAAAAACCGAAGCGATGACGACGAAGACAGCGCTTGGGAAAACCTATTTTGAAGGGTTTCTCATCGTCAATCCGATGGGAACGGCCAAGCTTGTAGTGACCTACACATCGCCCGTCAAGGCAGATGCCAAATACAAGCTACTAATCCAGAAACAACCAGGTACGGATGGCGAGCAGTGGCTCCTGAAACTCGATGGCAAGGATCGCAAGTCCTTCCCGCTTGTCGGGGATACGGAAGTTGAACTGTAAAAAAACCATAGACGTACGGCGTACAAGTTTTAAAAGGATCCTTCATGTCCTCACGTGGCTTTACGCTGACTGCGATTATTCTGAAACGTTCCAATTATCGGGAAGCCGATCGCATGGTTACAGCGTTCACCCGTGAGCGGGGAAAACATCGATTTATCGCCCGTGGAGTCAGAAAACTTGGAAGTCGACGTGCATCGTTTATCGAGCCACTATCAATCGTGCATGTGACAGTCCAGGAGGGGCGTGGAGCGGTCACGACCTTGACCGAAGCTTCGGCAGATCGAAATGGCATCGTGGAGTTGTCGAGCTTGGCTGCTGTATCTGGATATTACTTCATAGCCGAGCTCATTGATCAGCTTCTCCCGGATGCTGAGCCACACACTAAGATTTTTGACTTTGTTTGTGAGAGCTTGGCTGAAATTGCCGTGACACCAGATCCTGAGATTGGCCCTAAATTAACAGCCTTTACAGCACTTCTTTTATCTGAGCTTGGATTCGTGATCCCAGGCAAAACATTTGCTGGGCTATCAGAGGCAGCTGCAGCAGTAGAGCAAGTGACAGAACGACGACTAAAGATTCGTAGATTCTTTATGCACATCCCAGTGCAGTGATCGTTTACTTCCGATGTACGGATTTTCTGGTACAATACTCCATATATGGCAATGATTGATACGATCGTCTCACTATGTAAACGTCGCGGATTCGTATATCCAGCAAGCGAGATTTATGGCGGGATCGGCGGATTTTATGATTTCGGACCAATGGGTGTGAAACTTGTGAACACGATCAAACGTCGCTGGTGGAAAACCATGGTGGATGATCGCGATGATGTCGTGGGGCTTGATAGTAGCATCATCCAAAACCCAGAAGTGTGGGTCGCTTCAGGCCATGTCGCGACATTTACCGATCCACTTGTCGAATGCAAAAAATGCCATGCCCGATATAGAGCAGATCAGCCAGATGAAATAGCAGCGCATGAAAAAGACCATCGTGGTCGCGGCGATACAACCGTTGAGTGGACCGAACCACGGCAGTTTAATCTGCTTTTCAAAACGTCTGTGGGACCAGTCGAAGATAGTAAATCTGTCGCATACCTCCGTGGTGAGACCTGTCAAGGAATTTTCGTGAATTTCAACAATGTCCTGTCAAGTTCCCGCGTGCGTGTGCCGTTTGGAATTGCGCAGATCGGGAAAGCATTTCGTAATGAAGTGACCCCCGGGAAATTCCTTTTCCGCCTCCGTGAGTTTGAACAAATGGAGATGGAGTATTTCGTACATCCACATGATGTCGTGAAGAAATTTGACGAATGGAAAGAGATCCGGATGAACTGGCACCTTTCGATGGGAATCAAAAAAGAGCACATCCGTTTTCGTCAGCACGAAGCGACAGAACGCGCACACTATGCGGCTGACTCCTGGGACATTGAGTACGATTTCCCGGATTGGGGTTTTAAAGAGCTTGAGGGGATAGCAAATCGCACAGACTATGATCTTAAGACACAAGCCACGCATAGTGGCAAAGATTTGTCGTATATGGATCCGATGACAAACGAAAAATACGTCCCATACGTGATCGAGCCATCAGTCGGAGTGACACGCATGATGCTGGCACTCATGTTTGATGCATATACAGTCGACAAAGAACGTATCGTCATGAAATTTAATCCAGATATCGCTCCATATACCGCTGCGGTATTTCCGCTTTTAGGTAATAAACCTGAATTAACTGCCAAAGCGCGCGTAGTACAAGAGCACCTAAAAACCCTCTACCCAGTCGCATGGGATGATCGGGGCAATATCGGAAAACGGTATCTGGCTCAAGACGAAATTGGTACTCCATATACGGTGACTATCGACTTTACGACGCTCGAGGATGGGGCCGTCACCGTCAGAAACCGTGACACCACGGTGCAGGATCGGATACAAATAGAAAATTTGCCCGCGTATATAGCTGAAAAAAACGCGTCTTAAGTATCATGAGGGGGAATGTATCTATGAAAAAACAATATATCGTTGTGTCCATCCCGGTCGTGATCGCACTTGCCATCATCGGAGGATTTCTCGTGATGAAAAATAGCAAACCCGCGCCAAAACCGGTTGAGACGGTAGAAGAAGTTGTCGAAGACGTCGTCACTGAAGCAGATTCGAGTATCGAAGTGAAACTAACGAAAAGCACTGCAAAAGCCAACACCATGGTACTAGAAGTAGCCAATCTCAAAAACGGATACCAGAAGGTTTCCTATGAACTTTCATATGATACAGAGGGTGTGATACAAGGAGTGACCAGTCGCCCAGTCGACGTGGCAGGTACAGATACGTTTACACGCGATGACATATACCTTGGGACATGCTCAAAAAATGTCTGCCGCCCACATACGGGAGTCAAAAAGATCACACTCGTGCTTGAATTTACGGCAACTGACGGCAAAAAAAGTCAGCTAACCAAAGACGTCGAGATCTGATGGACCTTTTTTAGAGAAAAAAATCGTGTCATGTTATAGAAGCAGGCTCGACGTCTGGTGTCGCTATGATCTCATTTGTATACTTCGATGTTGGCGGTGTGGTCATTCAAGATTTCTCGGGAACCCAATCGTGGCAACACATGCTGACTGATATGGGCGTCGTCACACCAGATCAACACGATGCGTTTGCTGCCCTCTGGAGTGAATACAAGCATGACGTGGCACTTCGTCGTGATGTGGACACGCTTATCCCACTCATAGAGTCGCGCGTTGGCATCGTACTTCCTACTGGGTACTCTCTTTTGTCTGACTTTGTCTCTCGCTTTCATAGAAATCCGTCCATTGATCCTGTTTTGACAAAAGCGAAGGGTGTGAGTCGCATCGGGCTACTCACGGACATGTACCCTCGGATGTATCAATCGATTGTTGCCGCGGGCTTGATGCCGCCATGTATCTGGGATCAGATCGTCGATTCAAGTGTCGTTGGGTTACGGAAGCCAGATCCAGCTATATTTCTCCTTGCGATGGAACGAGCGCATGTCACGGCAGAAGAAATACTCTTTGTCGATAATATGAAGGCAAATACGGATGCCGCCGATGCACTTGGGTGGCAAACATTTTTGTATGACTCATCGGATATGGTCGGGTCAAGTGAAAAACTACTTCAACTGTTAGGCTAAGCCTCTCTCTCGTCTTCACCACATATAGTGACACACCATCCTTTCTCTGTATCACGTGCTCTCTATGGTAGGGCGTGCTGGTTAGTTGATTAGTACCGGGGAATTATTCGTGAAATCCCCATTGACATGTGCCGTGAAATGGGTGATTATGGATATTAATGGGAAGAAGTGGTAAATTCAGGACATGAGATTATTCCTTGGGGAATACGACCATATACTCGATGACCGCGGACGCATTACGCTCCCGCGGAAAATTCGGACTGAATTAACCGGCGAACACATCGTTGTCTCGAAAGGTTTTGATGCCTGTATTTTCGGATACGACACCAGCTCTTGGGAAAACGAGGCGGGAAAACAGCTGGTCAATTCAGTCACGGATAGAGATTCGCGAAATATGCGCAGATATCTATTTTCTGCAGCAGAAAAAGCGGAACTCGATAAACTCGGGAGGATCGTATTGCCTGCCCACCTCAAGGAATATGCGGGAATTGAAAAAGACGTCATCGTCATAGGCGCGGGAGACCACTTTGAGATCTGGGAACCAAAACGTTGGGAAGCGTATCAATCGTCAATGAAAGAATCGTAAGGCGGTATGAACACACATTACCACATACCGGTACTTCTTTCAGAAACGATGGAACAGCTTGATATCAGGCCTGGCGGTGTGTACATCGACGCAACATTTGGCGGAGGTGGACATAGCCGAGAAATAGTAAAACGTGGGGGACGAGTAATCGGCATTGATCAAGACATTGACGCACACACGCACTTTGAGAAAAATCCATGCGACGGTATCACACTAACATTCGGAAATTTTCGAAATATCGCGGAAATTGCCCGAAAGGCTGGCGCGACATCTGTCGATGGCGTACTGGCTGATTTAGGTGTCTCAAGTCATCAGCTCAATACACCAGAACGAGGATTTTCGTATCGATTCGAAAACGAATCGCTTGATTTGCGTATGGACACGGGAGCCGGAGAGCCGGCATCAGTATGGATTTTGCATCAGTCGGAGGAAGTGCTGTATGAAATATTTGCAACGTTGGGTGAAGAAGAGCGTGCTCGGAGCATTGCTCACGCTGTTACAAGCGCCCGTCGCATAAAGAAGACATTTACGACTGGAGACCTAGTCGAATGTATTCATGCGGGGGCAGGATATAGTGGGGTGAGACTAAAAGATAGCGCATCGCGGATTTTTCAGGCCATAAGGATGGCACTGAATGATGAAAAACCGGCATTGCGAAGTCTTATAGAGCAAGCAGGAACCGTGATGAAGCCGGGTGGTAGGATATGCATCATTTCCTATCATTCGCTCGAGGATAGAATCGTCAAATTGATGTTGGGCATGCCCGGATGGCATATCCTCACCAAGCGACCGATTGTACCCTCTGACCTTGAAGTGGAGAGAAATCCCCGCGGAAGGAGCGCAAAGATGCGAACAGCCGAGAAAAATGTGAAATGACAGGTGTGACTCTATGAATAAATTTCTTATGATCAGCATCATCGGCGCAGCAAGCCTCTGTCTCGTAAGCACAGTCGCTGGATGCATTTTGACCAATGAACTATCTGGGACGGGAAAGCAGCTTCAAAAGCTCGATTGGGAGATAGCACGCCTTCAAGATACAAACACCTTGCTCGCTGAGGAGATTGCGAGTCGGTCAGCTGTGCTCATCATTCAATCAGAGGCAAAAAAGCTCGGATTTACGACCGCTATCCATACTGAAACAATCGGTCCCATGTCCGTGGCTATCCAAACAGTGCGATAATACGGGTATGAATCGGATCCGGATTGTCCTTATCGGTTTTTTCATCTTCGGACTTACCATCGTCTTTCGGCTTGCATATTGGCAACTGTACTCTCACGAAAGACTTACCCGTGACGCATTTGCTCAGCACTATATCAGCATGAAGATCCCATCTCGTCGTGGGGGGATGTATACGAGTGATGGGTATCCGCTTGCGCTTACCAAGACTGCATACCTGGCATTTGCAGAACCAAAAATGATAGAAGACAAATTAGCGTTTGTCAGTGTGATCGCACCGATTTTATCGATGGATACCGCCTCAATATCAGCAATGCTTATCGATGATCGGCGCGTATGGGTTCCAATACAGCATAAAGTTACAAGGGAAATCAAAGAAAAACTAGACACACTCACAATCAAAGGTTTAGGGTTTGAAACCGAGCCAGTTCGATACTACCCCGAGGCATCGATGGCAGCGCATATGCTCGGATTTGTGGGATCGGACGAAAATGGCAGTGATACAGGATACTTTGGTCTTGAAGGAAAGTATGATCGGGAGCTCAAAGGAAAAGAGGGTAGTCTTGTCATGGAAAAAGATGTTTCAGGGGCCCCTATCCCCTTTGGCGTAGAGCGAAGAATTGAGCCAGAAAATGGACGAGACTTGATCCTGACGGTCAATCGTACCATCCAGATGTCTATAGAACAGCGCTTATCTGAAGGTATCCAGAAGTATGGGGCCAAAGAG
Organism: uncultured Gammaproteobacteria bacterium; assembly: GCA_964592885.1. Lineage (GTDB taxonomy): Bacteria > Patescibacteriota > Microgenomatia > UBA10105 > UBA927 > CAZERT01. Next base: position 8,279 of record CAZQGM010000011.1, on the reverse strand, counting down.
GGGTCGATTATCGTCATGGACCCCAAAACAGGTGGTATCCTCGGGATGGCATCATTTCCGTCATACGACCCACGTGACAGATCGATGTACGAGACGAGTCTCTATAAAAATCCTATCGTGTCCGCTCAGTATGAACCAGGATCGACATTTAAAGCGATCGTAATGGCAGAGGGTATAGAAGCCGGGGTCATCACGCCTATGACTACCATGAATGAGACCGGTCCGACGCGTATCGACGGATATGATATCCGTACATGGAACAATCAATACAACGGGGTTGTGAGTATGACAGATGTCCTTATTCATTCTTCCAATGTTGGAATGGTCTTCATAGAAGAAAAGCTTGGGGGAAAACGGATGCTTGAGATGATAAAAAAGTACGGATTTGGACAGATGACTGGTGTGGACTTGGAAGATGAGACATCACCAGAGTTGCGAGCAGATGAGGACTGGAAACATATAGATTTTGCGACCGCATCGTTTGGTCAAGGCATAGCAGTTACCCCCATACAGATGGTTCGAGGTGTGTCGGCTATTGCCAACGGTGGACTACTCATGGTCCCACATGTCGTTTCAGAAATCCGATCCGGAGATCATGATACCTCAGTGATCAAGCCAGTTGTTAGTCGTCGAGTGATGTCCCCCAAAACGTCGAAGCTTGTGACAGAAATGATGGTGGCGGCAGTCGATCGGGGAGAAGCTAAATTTGCTAAACCCAAAGGGTATCGTATCGCCGGAAAGACAGGAACTGCACAGATTCCGGTTGCGGGTAACTATGATGCTACAAAAACAATCGCATCATTTGTTGGGTTTGCTCCAGCTGATGATCCGAAATTCGTTATGCTTGTGACGCTTCGGGAGCCATCGTCGTCACAGTGGGGTTCAGAGACTGCAGCACCGTTATTTTTTACGATTGCCAGGGATTTGTTCCTCTACTACGGTATCTCTCCCAGGTAGGCTCCGTAATGGTATAATATCTCGATATGACAAGACAATTGAAACGTATGTATCATCTTCTCGTTGCTGTGATTGCAAATATTCGGTATGGATTTCCTGCTCGTCGCCTCACAGTGATCGGCGTGACAGGAACTGATGGAAAAACGACGACCTCAACCGTACTGTATGAAATCCTTAAAGCAGCCAATATCAAGGTCTCAATGATATCGACCGTTCAAGCAAAGATTGCAGGCGTATCCTACGATACTGGTTTCCATGTGACTACCCCTGATGCTATGGCTGTTCAGTCATATCTAAAAAAAAGCGTGGATGCAGGAGATACACACGTCGTCCTTGAGGTGACATCTCATGCTATTGATCAATATCGGATTTGGGGTATCCCATTTGCGCTTGCCGTCATAACAAATGTGACACATGAGCATTTGGATTATCACCGTGATTTTGCGGATTATCTAGAAACAAAATTGAAGTTGCTTCACAGCGCTGGAATTGTCGTAGCAAATTATGAGCAAGAATCGTTACGGAATGCGCTACGTTCATGGGCCAAAAAAACCATCATATGGTATGGGATGAAAAAAACATCAGAAATAAATCCGATCGAATTTCCCATTTCATTCCCATTGCCTGGGGTATATAACCAAATGAATGCACTCGGTGCGATGGCAGCAGCACTCAGTATTGGTGTCCCATACGGGGTAGCAAAAAAAGCAATCTCAAAGTTTTCTGGTGTACCGGGTCGTATGGAAGTGCTCCAAAATACCCCCTTCCGTGTCATAGTCGATTTTGCACATACCCCACATGCTATAGAAAGCGTACTAAAAGAAGTGAGAACTACGACAAAAAAACGACTGATCCATGTATTTGGGAGTGCTGGTCTTCGGGATCACTCAAAACGGCCACTCATGGGAAAAGCATCAGCTATGTATAGCGATGTGATCATTATGACTGAGGAAGACTATCGCACTGAGTCGCTTGACGAGATCATCGATGCAGTAGCCGCCGGTATGCCAAAAAAAGATCGCACTGCCATGCGTCGTATTAAAGATCGTGGGGAGGCAATTGACGAAGCACTTGCCATGGCAAAACCAGGAGATACAGTCATCATCACTGGCAAAGGACATGAGATGAGTTTATGTCGGGGTACGACAGAATATCCATGGAACGATATTAGTGAAACCAAAAAAAGACTGGGCAGGTATGCAAAACGATAACTCCGTGTCTATCAGCTCATCACTTCTTCCAAACGATAGTCGTTTCGTACACGGATTTACCGTAAAAGCCCAGGGTGACATGCGAGATGTGGATAGGAGAGCCAATGTATTCACGTCATTTGGGGTAGCCTCACCCGATATTTTTTATCCGCGACAGATCCATGGAAATAATGTAGCTGTGATATCTGATGTAGAGACCATACCGGATCTTACCCGGATCGATGCATGCATTGTCTTGCCCTCATACCAGAGGCGATATGCAGCAACAGTCCATGTCGGCGACTGTGCACCCATACTTTTTTTTGATCCGACACGAGAGATTACCGCCACGTGTCACGCTGGGTGGAAGGGGACACATGCGCGTATAGCGTCAAAGGTCGTGCAACAGATGATGATTCATGGGAGTAACCCATCTGATATACGCGTGGCTATAGGACCGCATATTGGGCCATGCTGCTATGACGTCGATGATGAGCGAATGATTGCATTTGCTGATGTGTTTGGCATGGCTAGCATCGGGCGGACCAAACGAGGGCTCCATTCGCTCAATTTGACATACGGCATTAGAAGCGACCTTGTGGAGAGTGGTATCAAAGAGCAAAATATAGATATAAAGACGGGTGTATGTACTGGATGCGACAAAGAACGATTTTTTTCCTATAGACGCAAGTCTGAGACGTTTGGGGAAATGATTGGGTACATAGCACGCATTGTATAAATAGTATGGAACGCACATTTTTTTATCCTCATATTCACCTTACTGGTATCAAAGGTGTCGCAATGACGGCATTTGCGTTGTGGTGTAAAGATAGTGGCATGACAGTAACTGGTTCTGATGTAGCAGATGACTTTCCGACAAAAGAAGCACTTAGCGCCGCCAAAATTCCGATGAGCATTGGTTTTGAAGCTGACCATATACCAAAAAATACCTCTTGCCTAGTCTATACTGGCGCACACGGTGGAAGTACGAATATAGAAGTCATTGAAGCAAAGAGGCGTGGGATTCCAGTATATCCCCAGGGTATCGCGCTTGGAAAAGCCATGAACGGAAAACGTGGTATATCGGTCGCTGGATGCCATGGCAAAACGACGACGAGTGCATTTTTAGCACACGTTTTTTCGACGTTAGGACAGTCTCCGTCCTATGCAATCGGATGCGGAATGATATTGCCAGACATGGTTCCTGGAGCAAAAGGCACCGGTGATGCATTTATTGTTGAAGCCGATGAATATATGACCGATCCGATCGCGGATCCGACCCCTAGATTTATGTGGCAACACCCGGAGATACTTGTAGTTACAAATATCGATTACGACCATCCCGATGTTTATAAAACAATCGTTGATGTACAAGATGCTTTCGTACAATTGGCCAAGCAATCATCAACGCTCGTCATAAATTGTGATGACAAAAACTCTCACATGCTTCGGGAGTTTCCATCAGTTGTCACATACGGGGCATCACCAGACGCAGACGTGCGAATCATGAACATACGGTTTGATACAGGTAGAACGTATGTAGATTTTTCAGTAGATGGTATTGACGTTGGCACTGCGACGCTCCATATTCCGGGTCGACATAACGCCAGTAATGCTGCAGCAGTCCTTGCTGCATGTCGCAGCTATGGACTACCGATTCCCTCAATTATCGATGCACTATCACACTTTCGTGGAACTCGGCGTCGTTCTGAACTCATTGGCGAGATGAAAAATGGCACGATCATATACGACGATTATGCGCATCACCCTGGAGAAATCGAAGCGACGTTATCTGGCATTCGGGCATGGTACCCAAAACACCACATCACATGCGTCTTTCAGCCGCATACCTATTCTCGGACAAAGTCACTCATGGCAGAATTTAGTCGATGTTTCCGCGATGCTAATGTGGTCATTATTGCTGATATTTATGCATCTGCTCGGGAACATGACACACTTGGGATCACATCCGAGACGTTGGTGAGTCAAATCCATACGACGGGCATGAATGTTCTGTATGCTCATGGATATGATGATGTGGTAGGGCATCTTCGTCGCCAGACTGCACAAGGACCAGAGGTGATTGTGTTTATGGGGGCCGGAGATATTGCTGACTGGCCAAGGGAGTATCTGAAAAAGGAGAACACATGACTGACCGTCGTATCCCAGACATACTCATGAGCCGATTTGGTGACCGTATCAAAACCGATGTGATTTTGGCTCCATATACGACGTTTAAAATCGGTGGACCAGCGGATCTCTTTTTTGAAGCACGGACGAGCGATGAGCTTGTCGTAGCAATCACAAGTGGACAGGTCGCAGGCATTCCCATCACACTTCTAGGCGGCGGATCAAATATTCTCATCGCTGACAAGGGTATTCGTGGGTTTGTCATACGCAACCTCGCTCATCATCTCGGACTGAAAGGCATAAAAGGGACGAAAGGGACCGATACGGCAAGAGAATCTGTGTATGTAGAGAGTGACTCTGGAGTGCCCTTTAATCAGCTTGTGCGATTTACCTGCGATGAGGGATTGACTGGCCTCGAGATGCATCTAGGACTCCCTGGAACAGTTGGGGGCGCTGTATCAATGAATTCCAAATGGATGAATCCGAAAGGATTTGTCGGAGATGCAGTGTTTCAGGCACGAATTATAGATGTAGATGGGCATGATGTGACAGTTGATCGCACATATTTTGATTTTTCCTATGGATATTCTGCGGTTCCAAAGCGTGGCGCATTTCTTATATCAGTCATTTTTAAATTGGGTAGATCCACAAAAGATGCAGTTTGGAAAACTGCAAATGAAAGCATAGCGTATAGAAGAGACAGTCAGCCACAGGGGATCCGCTCAGCCGGATGTGCATTTAAAAACATTGAAAAAGACGAGGCAATTGCCGCTGCTACACCAAATCAAACGACATCGGCAGGATATCTTATCGATCACGCAGGTCTTAAAGGTAGTGTAATGGGTGGTGCAGCGGTCTCCGTAGAGCATGCCAATTTTATCCAAAATACTGGCGCGGCTAGTGCATCAGATGTGGTAAAATTGATGGACCTCATACGGACCACAGTCAAAGAAAAATTTGGTGTGACGCTCAGTGATGAACTTGTTCGTATTGGCGAGTTTTAAAAAAGCGTGCGTGAGGATTTTTTTATGGATACACTCATAGTTAATGGTCCGACATCTCTTCATGGGACATTTCGTGTAGCTGGTGCCAAAAACGTAGCGCTCAAAGCGCTTGTCGCGTCACTTCTCACCGATGAAACCGTGACGCTCACCAATGTGCCAGACATTCGTGACGTACGACTTATGATTGAGGTGCTTGAACATTTGGGTTCTACTGTCTCGTTTGCTCTTTCTACCCTTCGGATCGAAAAAAAAGGTGAAAACAGCTATACCGTGCCACTTGATGTCGGGGCAAGACTTCGGACATCATCGATGGTCTTGGGGCCGCTTCTTGCTCGGTTTGGGCATGCGACCATTCCAAATCCCGGCGGATGCCGCATTGGTGCTCGTCCAATCGGACGCCATATAGAGGGACTTGAAGCAATGGGAGCACATATTTCCTACGATTCTGGTGATGGATTTTTCCATGCGACTGCCGAAAAACTTCATGGTGCACCCATCGTCTTTGAGAAAAATACTCATACGGGTACCGAGACTATGATACTTGCTGCGGTCCTTGCTGATGGACAAACCACCATCGACAATGCCGCAGAAGAAGTCGAAGTAGATGAACTCATTGCATTGCTTGTCTCTATGGGTGCCGATATCAAACGAACGACCGCTCGCACAATAGTCGTGACTGGGGTAGCGACCCTTCATGGGACGACATTTCGTATCATGTCAGACCGCAATGAGGAAGTGACGCTTGCATGCGCTGCAATCGCGTCAAAGGGAGATATCATCATTGAAGAATCATCATTTGAGACGATTGGTGCATTTTTGGATGCGCTTGCCCATGTCGGTGCAGGATTTGAGCGTCTATCAGATACCGTCACTCGGTATTTTTACAAAGGACCAATCACTGCGTATGACGTCACGACCCTTCCACATCCGGGGTTTATGACAGACTGGCAGTCTCCGTGGTCAGTCATGATGACACAAGCGACAGGTGTGTCTATTATGCATGAAACCGTATTTGAGAATCGGTTTGCATATGTAGCGGAGCTTCAGAAAATGGGAGCTAATATCGAATTTTTTACGCCGTCTGTAGACGATCCTACATCAGTCTATAATTTTGATATCCCAGAGGACGGGCATATCGGCCACCAAGCAATCAAAATCACTGGCCCAACGGCTCTTCATAATGCCGTCGTATCGATGAATGACCTTCGAGCTGGAGCCACGATTTTGATCGCTGCGATGATCGCAAGTGGAGAGTCTATCATTTCTGGTGTGGAGCAGATTGATAGAGGGTACGAACGAATTGAAGAACGACTAAATGCGTTGGGGGCAAAGATCAAACGAAATATTGGGTTGTAATACGTGGGATAGTTGGGCCGTGACCCTCGATTACTACCAAGTAATTGAGAAACGAGCTACAAGGAGGAATCGCCTTTATGACTCTGGCAAATGACGTACGTGTTCTTTTACTCTGTGGCGGAGAATCATCGCGCTTTTGGCCCTTCCATGTCAAAACGTTGACTCCTTTTTTGGGTAGCGCCCTTTTGACTCATCATTTTTCAGAGCTTCTTAAAAGTGGTGTAACGCGCATGGTGCTCGTGACGAACAAAAAAACGGATGCCGCTATTCGGAGCATCACACCACCAACTGGGATGGACGTGACCTACGTGATTCAAACTGATGATGGCATGGCGGGTGCAGTACTTGCCGCAAGTGCGGAGTGTGGAAGCGATACTATCATACTAAATGGTTCGGACATATATGATCCAGAGTTTATTTCAGAACTAGTAGCCATGCCACATATGACGTCAGTCATCGGTGCGGTCGTAAAAAATGAGTACTTTCCTGGTGGATATGTGGTAAGTACCGGGGATGGTACGATCGAGCGCATTGTCGAAAAACCGGGAGAAGGAAATGAGCCAAGTAACGTCGTGAAAATTGTCGCTGATCGGTTTGCTGATTTTCCTGCATTTGTAGAGTGTATAAAAAAGACTAAAACGAATCCTACAACCCAGTATGAAGATGCGATAAACGAATACATCCGAACCGGACACACATGTGTATCTGTGATCACCGGTACCAAATGGATGGCGCTTAAATATCCATGGCATGTTCTGGACATGATGCACATATTTTTGTCATCTCTCAAAGGTCAAACTATCCATCCATCAGTTACGATCAAGCCAAATGTCATCATTGAGGGGCCAGTGTATATAGAGGAAGGGGTCAAGATATTTGAAGGAGTGAAAATCGTGGGTCCTGTGTATATAGGAAAGGGAACGATTATTGGAAATAATTCTATGGTACGGGAGTCGATGATCGGAGCAAATTGTGTCACAGGATTTAATAGTGATATCACGAGATCCTATATCGGTGATAGTTGTTGGTTTCATACAAACTATGTGGGTGATGCGGTGCTTGGTAACAATGTGTCACTCGGAAGTGGTGCAGTACTTGCCAATCTGCGCCTCGACGATGGTCCAATAGTATCAATTGTGAAAAACGAAAAAATACAGACTCAAAAAAATAAACTTGGTGCGATGATTGGAGATAACGTACGGATTGGTATCAACGTATCAGTGATGCCGGGGGTCAAGATCGGCTCGGACAGCTTCATTGCATCCGGGCTTACCATCCTTGGTGATATCCCTGATCGCAGTTTTGTCCGGCATACCCAAATACCCTATGAGATTGTTTCAAATCAGGCATCAGCAAGCGAGTCTCGAGATCAGTTTAAATCCAAGATATGAAACCAAAAAAAACCATCATTATTTTGCATGGATGGGGCCTTTCTGGTGAGAAATTTACGGAGCTTGCTGATGAATATCGGAGCCTGGGGTACACCGTGCATGTGCCGGACATGCCAGGATTTGGGCGTGAGAAAGAACCCGAAAATCCACTATTTTTAGCTGACTATTCGGGTTTTTTACGTACGTATATTGCACAAAACCACATCACTGCCCCTATTTTAATCGGTCACTCATTTGGTGGACGGGTAATA
>CAZQGM010000010.1:0-17626 GCA_964592885.1 uncultured Gammaproteobacteria bacterium | reverse complement strand
TGCATATCTCTTGGGCTTTATCACCGGAATTATTTTTCTCGTCATCGAGAAAGAGAGTAAGTTTGTCCGGTTCCATGCGATGCAGTCAACTATGCTTTTCGGCGGAATTTTCGTCGCAAACATGGTTCTTGGATTTGTCCCGATCTTGGGATGGCTCCTTGGATTATTTTTGTCCCTTACATCATTTATCCTCTGGGTCGTATGTATGTGGAAAGCATTCCAGGGTGAGATGTACAAGCTTCCGAAAATCGGCGATTTGGCCGAGGCTCAGCTTGCAAAAATGAAATAATATTTCTATCAGCCGGCTGATAGAAATACCCTAGGTACCATACGGTACCCAGGAATATACCCCTCGTCAATGTGGCGGGGGGTATTTTGTGGTTCACATGAGAAACACATGAGAAACACATGATAAACACATGATAAACACATGAGAAACACATGAGAAACACATGATAAACACATGAGAAACACATGATAAACACATGAGAAACACATGAGAGAGGGGAATTTTCAGGTACTGAAATCAGACACCTGCTACAATGAATACGAATAGCTACACGTATCAAACCTTTGAAAGGAGTCATACGATGAAACTGATCATAGGACTTGGGAATCCGGGAAAAGAGTATATCGATACGCGACATAATATCGGCTTCATGGTAATCGATAAGCTCAGTAAAGAACTTGGTGGCGAAGCGGCCGTATGGAGAACTGAAGCGAAACTGCAAGCGATGACTGCAAAGGTTGGAGACGTGCTTCTGGTCAAACCGCAGACATACATGAATAAATCCGGAGAGAGTGTCGCTGCTATTGTGCGCTTTTATAAACTAACGCCAAGCGACGTGTGGATCATCCATGATGATATGGATTTGCCGATGGGGAAAATCCGGATCCGCGAGAAAGGTGCATCCGCTGGGCATAACGGCGTGCAGTCGGTCATCGGGAGTCTCAAAACAGATCAATTTGTACGGTTTCGGCTTGGTATCGGACGAGGTGCATCGCCCGGTAAACTCCGATCTGGTTTTTTTGGCAAAGGGGACGATGACATAGAAAAACAAAAAAATAAAGATGGTATAGAACAAAAAAATGAGACAAAACCTCATCATTCAGTCATCGACTTTGTGCTATCTCGTTTCTCATTTGGAGAAGCTGGAGATCTCAGGAAGCTCATCAAAAATAGTGCTGATGCCGTCAGAGTAGCCCTCACAGAAGGAGTCGATAAAGCAATGACGAGATATAACTAACATTTGAAATAACCAAGTACCAAATGCCAAGAACCAAATAAAAGCTATCTTGCGTGGTAAGTGATGCGGATGTGTATTGTCGGTTTAAATTAATGTCTTTGATATTGTTTGGAACTTGGATCTTGGCAGTTACTAATTTCGGATATGGCTATGCAGAAAATTGGCGACATATTGACGCTTTTCAATCCCGTAGAAGATAAATACATCTCACGGGAATTTCAGTCATATGGGATATATCTTGCTGAAACACTCAATGACTACAAACACAAAGCACTGTATATAAAACTTGCTAAAACCGTGCCGCGTGCCATCCTCGAAAAGACCCTCAGCTACGTAAAAGATGCAAAGACAGACACAAAAGGGCGACTGTTTATGTGGAAGCTCAAGGAGCTTCGGAGCGGGGAGAAAAAAGAAGACGGAGGACAGAAGACCGCGTCAAATCACGTCAAACGTGACTATAACCAAGTTCGGCTTGGCGCGGCTATCGCGGAAGACAGACGGTAGGTAGAGGATGACATGATGGTAGGGTGAAGAAAAGATAGAAGACGGAAGACAGAGGACAGATGTACAAAATACTCTCTTCTTTTATTACCCTCTCACTACTAGCTACTGACTACGTATTTGATATGATGGATGTATGGACATACTACTGAAGGTACTACGCTCCAAAAAACCAGTGACACTATTCATTGGTATAGCATTTCTTCTCATCACAGCTGGTGTTCGATTTCGTACTGGAGTATCCCTTGATATCGTCTGGTATATCGCGGGAGGTATGCTGGGTATTTTTGGCCGGGATGGAGCTGATGCGTTTTTTCGTCTCACCCCGTCACCATTTGGATCACTCGTTTTTTTCGTGACTTTCTCAGTCGTATCTTTTTTTGTCGTAAGCTCAGCTACTGGACTATTTGGGAGTGGTTTTGTCTTGTTGATGTACCTAGATATGCTGATTTCTGATACAGAGGCTATGAATCGTGGAGCGCTGGAGTCCTTCTCCATGATGCTCAAAGATCAGTTATCATTCTCGGTTATCCGGCTATTTCTAATCGGACTTCTCGTATTTTTTTCTGTACAAACTGTCATATTTGTACGATAGCCTTTACGCAGTATGAACGATACGCCACTCCTGCCCCTCCCTCGCACTAGTCAGCTATGGCTTACGTTATCTGATCAACAGCGTGTCCTTCTTGGAGATGGAGAATTTCTTTGGGCTGATAGCAACAACCACGTAAATGAGGAGCCGACGGACTATTCGTATCTTGTATTCCCATACGCCAAAATGTACGAGGGGTTTCTCAAACAATATCTTTTGGACCTTGGGATCATCGATCGGCGGGATTATGGAAGTACGCACTTCCGGATAGGCCGAGTACTATCACCGAATTTGATCGGGCGTTTAGGACGCCATAGTGCCTATGGAGAGCTCTCAAAACGGTATGGTGACGAACTGCCCCAAGAGCTCTGGCATGCCTGGAAAGAGGGAAGAAATCTCGTGTTTCACTATTTTCCTCACAATATCCGATCACTCACAAAAGACGAAGCAGGACAAGCAATAGAGCTCATCCTTCGAGCAATGAGTGATGCCGTTGAGCGAGCCGCAAATCGTCTAGGGGTGAAGAAGGAACGCGAGGTGGTATATACGAGTAGCTAGGGAGATGGGGAGAAAATAGAAGATAGAGGACGGAAGACGGAAGTCAGAAAAAGATGGCACGATAGCAAGATGGTATGGCGATGAGATGGAGATTGGAGTCGAAAATGCGGTGTTTGTTTATCGCTATCTACTCCCATGTAAATACTTTGATTTCCATGATACGATGGATAGAGTATGAAAAAGACGATACAGAAAACACCTCGAAAGACTTCTCGACAGACAGCACCTTCGACGACTCTTTCACCTCAATCAACGGAACCAATTTTTCGCTATTGGGCATGGATATTTCTCGCGTGGTCTCTCTATCGGTACTTTTTTAAGCTTCCCGAGACGGTAGATGAGTTCGTGGCAAAACCACTTGTATTCACGTTGCCACTTCTCTGGTATGTGACGAGTAAAGAACGTCAGCCACTATCAAGCATCGGTCTCCACACTGAAAATCTCAAAGAGGGGATAACGGGAGGACTCATCGTCGGAGCGGCGCTTGTCGTTGAAGGCCTCATCCTTAATTTACTGAAATATGGGTCCATAACCGTCCATAGTATCGACGCAGTCACTATGTACGGACTTGGTGGGTTAGCCATCTTGACGCTCGCAACATCATTTACCGAGGAACTACTCTGCCGCGGATTTCTCTACGACCGACTCAATCGAGTCATCAAGTCATCGGTGGCGTCTGCTCTCATATCTGCGGTACTTTTCACGGCATATCACTTGCCGATACTCGTTATGATGCATAAATTTACAGGAACCACGCTTGTCATATTTCTTAGCTCGACCATGATACTTGGGACAATCAATGGAATTGTGTACGGACAAACTAAATCACTTGTCGGACCGATACTCATCCACTTTCTCTGGAATATGGCAGTGGCACTGCTTCTGTAAACACCACTTGGTAGAAGTGAAGGCACAAGAAACAGGAAACAGGAAACAAACGTTGATGAATTGATACATAGTTGCCTTTGGTCATGCGCCACAATACGGGATCGGTTAATTATAGAAATACGAAGAAGGATATGGGTTATTTTGCTGCTTTGATCGCGGATTCTACAGCCTTCGTGAGTTCTTCTGGGGTGCCGACGTCGAGCTTCAGACCGTTGAGATAAAACGTTGGTGTCGCATTGACGCCTATCCGGTTTCCATAGTCACTGTCAGCAGTGACACGGCTAGAAAGTGATGCCTCTGTTCGGTCTTTGGTAAAGCGTGCCATATCAAGCGTGAGCTCTGCTGCGGCGGAGGCAAACAGCTCTTCACCAAGCGTATCTTGGTTTTTAAATAGAAACGACCCCATCTCAAAGAATTTGCCCTGTATGCCTGCTGCTTCCGCAACCAGTGCAGCGTCTCGGGCAAATGGATGCTGGGGAAGTGGGAAATGGCGATACGCGACCATCAGATCTTGTGGGTACTTTTTCACGAGTGCTTCAACAGATGTTTCAAATGTCCGGCATGCAGGACACTGGAAATCAGAAAATTCAACAAGCCATGTCTTGGCCTTCGCATTTCCATGAATGTTGGTCTTTTCGGGGATGAGTTCACTTTTTTCAAGTGGTTTGACTGGCTGGGAGAGTGCAACGACGGCTATGACGATAATGGCGAGGGTGACGCCAATGATGCCTGCAAATAATTTTGATTCATCTGTAAGTTTCATATGTTCATGTGGACATGGGACAAATAACAAATAGCGTCTTTTATGTATACACGAACATCGATAAAAGAGCAAATAGTGAAGTAAGGCAGGAAAAAAGTGCAAATACTTTTTTTGTTCTCTCTCTACCTGCTCCATGGGGCATGTATGCTCAACGGGATCCTTCGTCGAGTTTGACTCGACTCAGGATAACGCTATTATTACTCGTTTTTTGTCTCCACTCGTAGAAGAGAAGGGAAGCGATGACATACATCACCACTGTCGATATCGCGCACCATGTGCAGATGCCGTGGATGACAAAGAGTTCTGTATAGGTAAACCAAGAAACAAAAAGAACTCCAAAGATAGCAACGCCACGCATGATGCGGGTTAACAGTTGAAAGTTTATAAAGTGAAAAGTTTGTAAAGTATCAGGTGTGGATTTGTGTGAATTGTTTGAAGAGTGAGAGAACGTACGGAGAAATGAGCAGATGGCAAGGATGATGTAGCCTACAAGGCCAAATGCGGGGACTGGGATACCAAGCGGCCATGCTGCAGCGCTTTTTCTCACCGTTTCACACCCACTACCGTTGAGACACACGATCGATGACTCTCGGAGGAAGCTCTGAAGGACATAGATCGCCATGATGATGCCAGCAAGCGATAAAACGAAAATGAGTCGATTGCTATTTTTCTGATTCATATACGTTTAGTATACCTGACCCGTGCTCACTATGTCCTCACCGTTTGATGACATCAATAATACTACTATATTGATCTGTCCAATACGTCGTGGACGCGGGAGTGGGGGAGCGAAAGGCCTGGAGAGAATCAATAGGAGTTTTAGACACAATCACCCATACACTTGCCGAATTCTCAACTGTGTATGTCTGTAAACCATGTTTAATTGCTAGATTCTGGATGACTGAGGAAAGGTCGAGATAGGTATTGGTGATATGAAAGAATATAGCACCATCCTCTTTCGTCTTTTCTAGATATAGCTTCATCGCCTCATCTGTTAGTACATGCGTGGGTATAGCATCACCAGTAAATGCGTCTATGGTGAGGATATCAAACCGATCCTTTTCCGTGATTGCGAGATGTTTGGATAGTTCTATACGACCATCTCCTTGAATGCTCATGACTCGTCCGCCCCGCTGCGTGCACCCTTGTAGATACGTAAAGTAGGTCGATGATATGTGTATAACCGCTGGATTGAGTTCGTAGAAGATCATCTGATCATCACGGATACAATACGCTGCCGTGGTACCTATGCCTAATCCAATGTTGCCGATGAGAAGCGGACTACCATTTCTTCTATTTCGAATCGCCGTCAATCCGATGCCAAGTCCACTGTCTTTTTTATAATACATACTTGGTTCTTGTTCGTACGGCGTGCCGATTAATTGTTCACCATGATAGACATTGCCACTATAGAGCAATCGCACTGTCGGCGATTCTTGTCGAACATCGATATCACCATAGAGATTTGTATTTCTATAGAGTGATGGGGATACTGCTGGTGGATCGAGTTGCAGATTTCTTGGGGAGAAGAGGATTATGACACATATCAATGCGATGCTTCCTATGAGCACAAAGCGTTTTCCAGCATATGACCAGACATATATAAGAATCCCCCACCCAATAATCATAAGCATGCCTACTATAGCGAGCTGTGGAATAGCAAAGAGACTTACAGACAGCGATACTATGGCACCAATTGCTCCACCATAGGTAATTGTGGTATATAAGGCCCCGTATGATGTTTCTGCCGGTCGTGTACGGTATAGAGCATTATGAAGCAGTAGTTGCATAGACCATAGACCTATGGAAACCAATACTAGCTTTAACCACGCTGTTATCTGAATGTAGTCTCCATGGTGTAGCAATAGAGCTCCACTCATGCTTACTCCTATGCACACATGGACACATACTAGTTTCCACGAACGATTGGAAAATCCTACGACGTAGCTTACAAGGTAGAGTGCGTTTGGTATAAGCCACGTAAACGGCATCGCTGGCAACTCAAGTGTCGCAAGACGAACGAGCGAAAATGTCATGCAGACCGAGATACTACTTGCGGTAAGCCAGATCCCATATTTGATCGGCGGTATATGATCTTTTTGAATAGTATTTTCTCCTCTTATGTCGTGATTCATTTGTTTTTTTGCTACTTGTAGACTTCTTCTGATCATCCAGATACATATGGTATATATAATGGTCCATATGATTTGTTGGTATGAGATCGGAATATACCGCTCTATGATGAAGGGATAGATGCATAACCCAACAAGAGATCCTACGCTACTCCATACATAGATCGGGTACACTCTCTCTTTTTGGATCGACAGCATATAACTGAGAAGCATCGTCGTAGTCCCGAGAAGGATTAAGGGGACACCAAGAGATACAAGTATTAGTACTATAACTGCAATTTCAGGATGAAGTACACGAAGTAGATGATGTACTACCTCAGCAAAGAACAGATGATATACAATCCTTGAGGCGATCGCACATGCTGCTGTCGCGGTGTATATCAGGTGGACCGTTTTGATAGATTTTTTCGTCAGCCAGCGACCATACTCATATGCTACCACCATAAGAAGAATGCATGTACACATCAGAGATACCCATACATATGCCGATCCACCAACATACGGAAGAAGTTCTTTGCCAACCATCGGCTGTATAGAAAAGATAAGTGCTCCTGCTACTAGTGCAAGAATCGGCGCAGTGCTGTATGACTTCATATGTAACGATACATGCGTGCGATGTGCTATTTGTGCTGAAATACATACAAATAGCGCTATATGTGAAACACGTCTATCGGTGGCTTCATGCTCTCTGTAGAATTTGTGGATTATTACTACCTAATATGAGTATGCCGTATCTTTTTAGATACCACCACGTAGTAGCAATATGTAGTGGTATATGGGGCAGGGAAGTGGTGATTTATATTACCCATCGCGTTATGGTCTATGCCCGTCGTAATCGTATACATGGCACTATCGACCGAGATACATTATTATGACTACTTTTTAGACGTATATCATTGACAGGATTGTGTACCTGATGTGATAGCACTACATCCTCCGCTTGATACGCCTGATGCTGAGCAACTTTTATAATAATTCGGTGCTCCGCACCCTGTGGCGTTGCAGCTACAACTTCCACCACTTCTGGCATTCCATGCTGTGCACGTGCCGCCCTGGGCCCCGCAGGCAATAGTGGCAGGAGCATAGGTGTCATCACTGCCATTCCCACATGCCATGTTGTTATTCTTGCAGGATCCTGTGGACTGTGAATAACTTGATTGACTGACCACAGTCGTCCGATCGTACGCTGTGCAGGGAGCCGCTGAAGTGGATGATCCATCACAGTTGTAGTCAAAACTACTATCTCCGCGATGGGTGGTGCCACAGTAGGTAGAACCTGGATACGCCAGTTCAGCATTCGTTGTAGCAAAATCTGCATCATAACAATCGGTGCCATTTGCGCTATCTTTCAGCTGTCCTGCCGTATACGTAGTAGGGGCGACACCACCTCCAACGCTTCCTTTGGTAGCAAGGGCACATGTAGCGGTATTGAGACACGTCTTGCCACTGGTGTTTCCCGCTGTATAGGTATCCCTATCAAGATCCCAGTAACATGCTGCATGATTAATCCATACCGTCGCCTGGGCGTCGTCACAGTCTGTGTTATTTGTCACATATCCAGCGGTGGGACATGCAGAGATAGATACATTAGGATTCCCGTATCCATCACCATCACTATCTTGGTATCTCGTAGCAACAGTGCAGCAGGTGACATTAGCTCCACCATCGCCGTCATTACAATCAATCGTACTTAGTGTCGTCATGAGTGCTTTTCGCCGGCCAAATGGTGGGCGCCGACCATACCAGATTTTATCGTCCTGTGGATATCCGTCCCCATCAGCATCAGCAATCCATAGTACGGTGCCTGGTTTGAGAGATGCACCGCTAGCAAGTGCAATCGACCCACCGGTCAGGGCAAATTCACCAGCTACGTAGGTCTCGTTGGCATTGATCGTCAGGACACCAGACTCGACAGTCAATATAGCACTGTTGGTTGACGTGCGACCTACCCCATCATAATCAACACCACAGACATAGCGACTCGGATTCCATCCATCTATATATTTATTTGTACACGTCGTATTCCCTGTGACGATAAAGTCACCTGCTATCGGGATAAATCCAGCGTTAAATGCGCCGGTCGTGCTGAAGGCAGTCTCAATGCCATCTGCATTTCTCGCCTTGGCACAGAATGAATATTGGTTTTCAGCGATGAGGCCTGTCACGGTCACTGTGCCCCATGTCGCGGCTGTCTGCCAAATCGCCGTCTGTGCGTTGTCCGAGCCATTGGCTGCAACATACGTCCCTCCAACTCCATCACACGTTGGCCCTGCTTCTTTATACACTGCAAGAGTCGTTGCAGCTGGATTCGTCCCTCCTAGCACTTGTATCTGGACAGAGGTCGCAAGGCGATTTGTCACTAGCGGTGCTGGTGGAACCGCGGCTGTCGTTATTTTCGTCACGGTAGCAGAGTGTGGACTTTCGCCACTTGCGTTGTAGGCCACTACTTTTCTGGTATAGCTTGTGTTTGGGGTCAATCCAGTCTCGCTACAATACGTGAGATTTGGCGTCGGACAGGTAGCGGTCGTTGTCCCGGTCGTGGTATGTACCTTAAACCCTGTCTCATTACTTGCCGTATCAGTAAATCCCCATCGAATAGAGGTTGGCGAGAGGATGGTCGCAGTCCCAATCGTTGGGGCGGAAGGACCGAGAGATACATAGTCGAGTGTAGCTGATCCAAGAGAGCTACTGACTCCTAGATCCATCGTCGTTTGGATCACTCTAAATTGTAGGTAGGCGTTGGCGGGCGAGGTAATTGTCGATCCACCAGGCGTGGTGAGATATCCACTACCGCTTCGAAGATCGTCAAGATATATCGTCCTACCTTCGTTGCCATCAGTAACTTGTAGCGAGAGCGTGGTAGTGGCATTTCTATGCGTAGATAGTGAACCTCCTAGATTCATATATTCGCGCTGCCATTTAAATACTGACGCATTTGCTGTATAGCCACTCGCTGGGAACGTACTTCCCGCGTCCCAGGAGACGACGGTCGTCGCGCCTGTACTCGTATTGATCGCGTTGACTAGTCCTTGGGCACTATACTCGGTCCCGTTGTAATTTTCCTTGACGATTACTTTATCCCCGAGAAATAGCTTGCTGCCTTTCGCCGCAAGGCCATAGTATGTCGCATCAATGGTGAAACTTAGATCTCCACTTCCGGTGATGAGATTGGCACTATCGAGTTTTGCTCCAAAATCGATGGTGATTTGATGGCTACGCAAGCCAACACCATATTCGTACGCTTGACGAATTTCATCGGCTGTTTTGGCTACATTACTTATCCGCACCTCATCGAGATTCCCTACCCATGGTTGTGACGAGCCATTATACGTGCCGATGTAGTTGACATTACTATTCGTCCCGAGCGTCGCTGGAGCTCCGGTCCCTGATTTGGCCAGTTGACCATTGATGTATACCTGATATGCGGTCCCTGATTTGACCCACGCTACGTGATTCCAAGCATTGAGATTGAGTGTGCCACCAGCCATATCAGTGATGGTCCATGCTGAACCGTCTCCCATATAGAAGCTCACTTGGTTGGCATATTGACCAACGTAGAGAACATGTTGCTTGTTAAACACGCGGTAGTGAGTACCTGCAGTTTGGGCCGTTGGATATACCCATGCATCAGCGGTGAGATTTGCCAGGTTATCTGCGATGGTGCCAGTCCCGAGATCGATATAGTCAGTTGCTACGGTAAATGACCTTGCTTTGCCGACTTTGCCAGTAGTGAGTGTCGTGCCAGATAGTGTTCCATGATAACTTGATGAGGCGCTATTTTTTGTATTGGAAACTATATTATTAGTTAGATAGCGCACGACGACTATGCCAGATCCTCCAGCGCCACCAGCTCTAGTACTACTATATGAACTCGTTCCTGCCCCTCCTCCAGAGCCAGTATTTGCTCCAGCACTAACAGCATTTACTGCTGGTCCGTCATCAAGATAGAGCCCTCCTTGACCGCCAACAGCATAGGTAACTGCTGATCCTGTGATAGATGATGCTGTCCCTGCTCCGCCTGTCCTCCCTGATCCCGCACCACTCGCACCTCCACCTCCCCCAGCGTTCACATTCCCATCGCCATTTGCGCCAGTATTTCCTTGCCCAGCTGTTCCGGCCGCACCAGTCGTACTTGTTTTACTCGCGCCTCCGCCTCCGGATCCCCCAGTGGTGGCGCTTGCATTTCTCACGCCACCTCCACCTCCACCATTTGAGACAATGCTATTAAATGATGATGCTCCACCTGTGCCGCCTGGAGTGGTATCACCGCCTGATCCTCCACCTCCGCCACCAACAACGACTGGAAAGGCTCCGGCACCAACAATGGATGAGCCTGTCCTCAATCCGCCTGCACCACCACCACCACCAGCGGCACCTATCGAACCTTGGCCAAATCCTCCTCCGCCACCTCCACCGACGATGAGGTATTCGGTATTCAATAGACCATTTGGGGTAAAGGTTCCATCGGCAGTAAAAGTATGGATCGTATACTCACCAGAGTAGGTAATGGTGCCGCCAGTAGCAGAGTTACTTGTACCCGAAACGTGGTCATCTAGATGCCATAGTCCAACGGTGTTCCCATCTGGTTGGCCAGTCACGTACAATGATTCTCCTATCGTGGCAGAAAGGTACGTCCCCGGTCGATCAGACGCGATGGAGAAGGGGAGCGTGGTTTTGGTAGAGAGATCAGTAGAAGAGATCGTGCGATTGAGATAATGATCGCGACCAGAGCGATAGCTTGCCGCAATCGCTTCGCCAGTTCGCGCGATGTTTGAAATCCGAACTTCATCAATTTTCCCGTCATGAAATCCGTACGACCCACCACCTATTTGTATCGGGGCATACACGGTCGTTTTTGGTGATGTCAATCCAGTACGGACAAGCGCTCCGTTTAAATATATCGATGGTTTTTTGCTGTTATACACAACTGCGACGTGATTCCACCCTGATGGAATTGTACCGCTGTAAACAGCGAGGGGAGGCATATATCCATCAGAATGTTCGTATACAGACAGGCCATTTGTGCCTACTGATAATCCCGTGCCTGAACTTGGACTAGTCAACCCCTGAGCGCCAAAAAGATATTTTTGGCCTGATGTCCCCGTCGTAGTCGCGGTGCTTTCCGCATCTATCTCATGTGTACTATTGACTGTAAACCACGCTTCAAAGGTAAATGTGTTGGTCGGTCTACCAGTCGAGCCAACAGCTATCGAATCACTTGATCCATTGAAACTTCGTGCTTTTCCTGACACGCCATTGATAAGTGTTGTGCCTGTGGGGGTGCCATGATTTGCATTGGCACTACTGTCTTTCATATATGCACCAGTTCCACCCGTCTCATCTAGGTGCCATAGGCCAACGGTATTTGCATCTGTTGGATACGAGCCCGTGGTCAATTTGAGACTGCCACTCCCTTCTTGTTTGATATTTGACTCATTCCCTTTTGTCTGTGGCATATATGTGGCTAATCCATCCCACGCCCAATTGGCAGCATCTGCATCAAGAGAGAGTATCGATGTCTCACTTGTAGCTGGTGCCCACGCGCTCCACGAGCCATCATTGGGATCCGTGGTCGCACCAGTACGTGTCTGGATATCAAGTGTGGTCGCGTTGTAGTTTGAGAGAATCTCAGCGGCCGTGAGGGCGCGGGAATAGATGCGGGTCGAGTCAAGAATACCGTTGCAATATAATCCCGTTGCCTGGACGCTATGTCTACATACAAGGAGGGGATTATCTGCCGTTACTGGAAGAGTTCCTGTATAATTTACAGAATTACTGAGATTACCATTGATATATATCTTTGCTGTCGTCCCATCATAGGTCATTACGAGGTGTACCCATTCATTGAGCGGAAGTGCTTGTGTGCTATATACATCAAAGATCCCAGTTGCAAAAAACCGTACTAATCCTGTTGTTTGTACTTGCATCAAGTAATTTACAGTGGTATTAGCTGCATTCCGTTTATCGATGATGTTTTGAATACTTGCAAACGATTTTGTTTTAAACCATGTTTCAAGTGAAATAGTTGTGGGATTTAATGAGCTTTGATTTGCCACAGAAATATAATCATCCGCTCCGTCAAACATAAGCGCGCCAGCTCCCCAGCGCTTATTTGCACTTGTCCATCCTGTCAGAGGTGCTGCATCTTGGGATCCAGTGGAAGCAAAATTAGTCAGTGTTCCGTTACACGATGCTCCGCATGAGCCGGCATTGTTTGTCAGGGTCGTACCACTCGTGTCATTGAAATTCCACTGAGCAACCAACCCTGTGGCGTCTTTGAGGGTCTCGCCATCACCGGTCGCGACGCCAAGCTCTGACCACGCTATGGAATTAAATCCGGTCACCCCTGTGCCCATTTCGATCGCATCAGATGTATAGACGCCATATGGTCTTCGGGAGGCTGAAAGTTTGATCTCTTCGGGAGTACGGGCAATATTTGATATCCTGACCTCATCGAGAGATCCACTGTACCACTCTGATACCCCAGCGAAATTCCCCATAATCAAATTTGATGCGGTATTGGGGCTGCCGTATGCAACGGTATTTGATGCATCGAGTACGCCATTGATATATATTTTGAGCCCTGATGCATCACCTGTTACTGCCACGTGCGACCATGCGCCTGCAGGAACGGATGAGACACTCGTAAGAGCATTGGTCCCACCCCGGTCAAGAAATTGCAAAGTTCCTGCAGCTCCTAAAATACGGAAACGGTAGCCGAGATTATCTCCTTTATTAACAAAATTACCAGCTTGAAGAACTGGTTTGATCCATGCTTCGATCGTGATGGCTTTTGGATCCAGCTGGTCATTTTCCGGCACGGTGATATAATCACTGGTTCCATTTAAATTTCGTCCGTTTCCTATCTTTCCAGTCGCAACCGTGGTTCCTGTTGGTGTCCCAGTCGCACTATTGCCGGAAGAATCCAGCACATTGCCACTTGCCTCATCCATGTGCCACAGACCGACGGTGTATTGATCAGTCGTGAGAGGTTGATAGTACGTCTCAAGGGAAGGCGATGCTCCTGATCCAGTATCTACTATCCTATTAAACGTCCCAGCGGAAAATTCAGTACTCGTGCCTCTCACGATCGTCGGATCGATGGAGATAGGATAGACGCGCCCAGGATCTTTTAACCACTTCTCATTGACGATGACAGTCGCTTGATACACGTCCTCTGTCTCTTTTTTGCGGATCGAAAGAAGGACATGGTCGGTTCGTGCTCCCGTGGCATCAATAGCAAACGGCTTTGCAAAGTGAAATACTTCTTTGCCTGTCTCATCATAAAAGCTGGATCCATAGGCATCTGGAGCAATCCGTTTTGGTGTGGACCCGTGAACCGTAAGGTCAAAGGTGACAGAATTGCCTGGCATTGCTTTTTTCAGGATGATGTCTTCTTTTATGCCATTTGTCAGTGTCTCGTAGGAAAGATCGATGTTTGGTCGCACATCTGTATATGTCACTTTGTTGCCTGACACGACTGGTTTGGCAAGATTTGCATTTATTTTCTGCATCACAAAATCTACCTGTGTATCCGCTCCTAATGCACCAAACGTGACTCTCACTTTTGGACTATTGGTGCGCTTCTCTCCTATAAACGTCTGAAATGATGATTTTTTGTCTGTAGCGGTGTACTGGTATGGAGATTTCTCCTCAGTCTGAACGAGAGGGATCGGTTGGGGACGATTTACGTATTTCGTGATTGTGGGAAGTGCAAACTGCATAAAGAGAAGTGTGAGGATGAGTAGCGCAAGTCCCCCAATGAGTACGCGCCGTACCTCACGGGGGAGTGTCTTTAATCTCCATATGCCCAAACTTACCAGATAGTACGCATACTGGAGGACATAGCGTGCTCGTGCTGTTAGGGGTGGAGATGGTATTTTTGGTGGATGAGGCATAGTTATCTGGGAAATAGATGACGGATGACGGATGACGGGTGACAGAAAATGCTGATGAATTTTGTACACATATATTCGTTATTGTCTAAACGTAAGGCCACCTTCGTAGTTTCCTTGGGAACTTTTGAGGTGAAACTGAATAAGATATCGATAGTCATATGATTCTGAGACTGTCCAACTAGTCTTCCATGTTCCATCAGTATCTGATCCGCCCGCTTTAGTGAACACTTGGGTCATATCCTTTGTGTCGGTATACAGTGTCGCGGATACATGTGTGATGGGAGCGGTGTGTTTGATCGCGAGTGTGACTATCTGGGTGTCTCCAACTTTAGGTGTTAGAGGATCGATGGTAGCGGATTGAATCTTGGGGCCTACCACGGCTTTTCCATGAGAAAAAGTATAGATCTGGGGTCCCGAAGGAAGGGCATAGATAGGGCGACCGGTTGGGATGCCTTTTGGTGCTGCTAGTGTAGGCACATCAGTGGGACGCGCAAACCATGACAGGAAAAATGGCTCTTTTTTTTCTGTCGGAGTGGGGGATGTGGCCGATGTCTTGCTTATATCGAAAGATTCTTCCTTTTTGGGTGGTGTGAGGAAAAGATATGCATTTACGGCAATGAGAATCACTATGAGGATCGATCCACCAATAAGAATCACTGGGCGACTGTGACCGTGGGAGTGAGAAACTCGATGCCGCCGAAGCATACGCGATAATAATGAGTGGGCAGTGCGCATAAACGATCCATTACGGGCTATATATCTACTATGCGTTGATTTTGGGTGGGTGTCAAGATAGAAATGCCGCATATTTCCCGTCTCCATTTGTGACTTACATATAGGCTGTCTCATCAGCTTCACTTCTTGCGATACATATCATATATATGATTATCTATATATGTATACACAGAGCTGTCTCCTAGCGTGTACTTGTTTTCAGCTATACCCAATGATTACTGTTGTCCCCTGAGGGATACAGTTTCCAAGCGTCATGATTTTGTTCTTGACAGGTAACCTATACCTGGGGTATAGGTATATAGGGGGATGGGGAGCGGATAGAGGACAGAAGATGAAAGACGCAAAAAAACATTACCAGGAGGAAATATGAAAGCACACGCATGTGAAGATTCAAAAGAAATAGTGATAGGACTAAAGAAAGCTAGTACCCTTCTAACACGCGTCATCGATATGACAGACCGTGGTGAATACTGTATCGATATCATGCAGCAAAACCTGGCCGTTATAGGGCTTTTGAAAAACGCACACCAAAAGCTTATGGAACGGCACCTTCATACGTGCTTTTTGGAAGGAATGGAGACTGGGAGTCAGGCAAAGCGAAACGACATGATTGAAGAGATACAGAGTGTGATTAAGATGGGCAACAGATGAGCGCATGAGAGTCACGTGATTATCACATGAGAGACACATGATATATGGCGAGACGAGGTGAGGAGAGGATAGATAGGGAGAGAGGATGGAAGACAGATGGGGAGAATATAGAGAGGAATGAGGATATATGAAAATACAGACAATAGCATACATCGTCATAGCAGTACTTATCGGAATAGGGATTGGATACAGTCTGACACCCGAATATGCTCAAGGCATGAAAGAGCGTGCTCCCGATATGATGGAGCTTGGTGTGCCCGATAAAAATCTCGATCTTCGATATATTCGTGGCATGGTCTCCCATCACTTAGCAGCAATCGATCTCTGTACTCAAACACGTGCGACTACTAAACGAGATGAGCTTGCGACGCTCTGCACAGCCATCATATCGGCGGATCAAAAGGGAATAGAAGAGCTCAACACCTGGAGATCTGCTTGGTATCAATCAAAAGAACCAATCACTTCATACACAAAGATAAATCTCGGCACATACGACGAGCAGTCTGATTTACGATTTCTCAATGCAATGATCAATCACCATACTGAGGCGATTGATATCGCTCGTGAGGTGATGGGGAAGTCGACCAGAAAGGAAGTGCTGTCGCTTGCAGACGAGGTGATTTCAGGGTTATCGGTAAATAAAGCCCAGCTAATAGCGTGGAGAAAAGCATGGTATGACGTTGGTAATGAGTAGAAAGTTCATAAAGTTCATAAAGAGAAGGACTACTAATAGAGAAGTTCGTTGCTTATCGTAAATTCAGTATGAAAGATATTTCAATTATTACCGAGATTATGCCGATTAGCGGGATGCACTGTGCATCATGTGCCACTATCATCGGGCGAACACTGAAGAAGCTTCCTGGTGTGAAGTCAGCAGACGCATCGTACGCAGTTGAAACGGCAACGGTAACATATGATCCAAGTCTCATTTCTATAGAGAAAATGAATGAGGAGATAGGGAAGCATGGATATACGATGGAAACTGGATACAATGCACACGAAACCACGTCTAACGTGGCCTGGGCACGAGACAAGAAACATGGATCCCCGATCCCACCTTCGCTAATAGCTACGGATGGGCGCAGCGGGTCGGGGATGACCGCGTCACACACGGTTGATGCAAAAATAGTTGGAATGACAAAGGAAATTGCGGGGATGACGGATGAAGAGAAAAATACGAAGGATATTGAAGAAATAGGTAACACTGAATCCCAATGGGGTCCTTCTCCCGCCTTGAGCGGGATCAGGATGACACATGAAACCATGGTCAATTTTGCCTTTCCTATCGCGCTATTCGTGTTTTTCGTGATGATGTGGGACATTGCAAGCATCTATGTCTCATGGGTCCCACTTGTGCCGATCCCGATGAGCTTTTGGAACATAATCCTATTTTGGATCGCAAGCGGCATACTGCTCTTTGCAGGAAAACAATTTGTCATGGCGCTCATCAGATTTTTTCGCTACGGAACAGCAAATATGGATACGCTTGTGGGCTTGGGCACAGGGGTCGCGTATCTGTACTCTAGTCTGATCGTGTGGTTTCCCGAGACGCTCGGGCGGTGGGGACTGATTGATACCACGTATTTCGATGTGACGATCGTGGTCATCGGATTTATTTTGTATGGAAAAGCACTTGAGTCAAACAGTAAGCGTCACACAGG
>CAZQGM010000009.1:0-17748 GCA_964592885.1 uncultured Gammaproteobacteria bacterium | reverse complement strand
GAGAACAACCGAATTTCCAAAAAATAGTCGACCATCTCAAAGTGCATCCATGTACGGATGGATTTATCGCACACCCAAGGACGTCTGATTCAAAAAGAGATTTCGATATGGCGATGGATATCAACCGCTATCCGTTTATAATCGTCGCATCGTACAAACACGATCTTCTCTGTCTACAGAAAATATTTATAGAGTAGTACCGTGGAGCACCGTTGTTTAAATGAGCGCTTCTCAAGAAGCTATCTGGTCGACTATACTATAGATATTTCTCTATGAAAAATATTTCGAAAATCATCAAGTTTACCGGAGTTTTTTGGAAATATTATGTTTTCATGGGGGTGTTTGTGGTCGTCGCGTCTATTCTTTCGATTGTGACGCCTGTTCTCATGAAACAGATTGTGGATCTGATCGTACACCAGCTTGGGGGTGGCAAATCAGAAATACGTCCAATCATCATTCTTCTAGTCGCTATACTCGGAGTCGATATCCTCTATACCATGATCACGGCATATAGCACGTGGATAGGAGATATCTTGGCCGTGAAATTACAGACATTTTTATCCAAGAAATTTTATGAGCATCTACTTGCGCTCGACATCGGGTTTTACGACAACAATATCACTGGAAACCTCGTAAATAAAATGTATCGAGGTATCACAAGCATCACAGACTTCGTCAACGCCATGACGAATAATTTTCTGCCATTTTTTCTGACTGCATTTATTACCATCATATTTCTCGCGCAGTATTCGATCACCATCGCAGTTCTCTTAGCAGTTTTGTTTCCGCTCTACATTTATATCTCTCATAAATCGACGCTCGCGTGGGGTAAATACGAAGCGGAAAAAAATTCGTACAATGACGCGTCTCAGGGACGTGTCTCTGAAAGTATGAACGGTATCCGGGTGGTCAAGTCGTTTGCAGCCGAGCTACTTGAACTCGTATCGTATCTGACCGCGCGTACACATGTGGAGGATTTGACTGTAAAGCAGACAAAAGAGTGGCATTGGCTGGATTTCCTTCGTCGGCTTGCTCTCAATGTTATTTTATTTTTTATCCTCGCATATATCGTCTACTATACATATGAGCGTCACTTTACGATCGGTGAGATGACTCTTTTATTGCAGCTGGTCCAACAGGCGCGATTTCCACTATTTGCCATGTCATTTATCCTAGGACAAATCCAACGAGCAGATGCGGGATCAAAAGATTTTTTCGAAATTTTAGAGACTCCGGTTCGAGTGGTAGATGCGCCGAAGGCAAAAACACTTATCATACCGGCAAAAGCAGTATCGACTCCTTTTATTTCATTTGATCACGTATCTTTTAGTTACGAAGAGGGTCGGGAAGTGCTCAAAGATGTCACGTTTGCCATCAAGCGAGGACAAAAGCTCGCACTTGTTGGTGAGTCGGGACAAGGTAAATCCACGATTGTAAATTTACTACTTCGATACTACACACCGCAAAAAGGAACTATCGCAGTTTCAGGAAGCGATATCGCATATGTGACCCAGGCATCCCTTCGTACGCAGGTAGCAGTTGTATTTCAAGAATCACTTCTTTTCTCGGGAAGTATTTTAGAAAATATCAGATATGGAAGTCCCGATGCCACTGAAGAAGAAGTGCAGAAGGCGGCGATCGCGGCAAATGCATACGAATTTATCGAAACACTTCCTGATGGTCTACATTCCCTCATTGGTGAGCGTGGAGTGAAGCTCTCCGGCGGTCAAAAACAGCGGATTGCGATAGCACGTGCGATGCTCAAAGATGCGCCCATCATCGTAATGGACGAAGCGACATCATCACTTGATAGTAGATCCGAAGTTCTCGTCTCGCGAGGACTGGAAAAACTCATGGAAAATCGCACATCTATCATAATCGCTCATAGACTATCGACGATTGCTGATGCTGACGTGGTGCTTGTGGTTGCAGATGGAAAAATAGCAGAGTACGGGTCACCCAAAGAGCTTTTGAAAAACTCGAGCGGTCGGTACAGTAAAATGGTGTCTCTCCAGCAGAAGCTCATGACCGCGACAGCAGAAGAGCGTACCGCAGCGCTTGCAGAATTTGATATCGTTGGGTGAACATTTCTCCTCTGCTGTATGCATCCACACCGAAACACAGTGATCTGCAAAATCTCGTGTATGTGGCTTGAACGGTATATCATTATTACTTATCCATATGAAGCTTAAAGTCAAAAAAAACTATGATGGGTACGGTCATTTCGTAGAGAATGCAATGCTTCTGTGGATCGGAAAACGAATCTATCCATATGTGACATCGGATATGATGTCGTACCTCGCACTATGTGCTGCGCTTGGCATGGGCGTCGTAGCGTTTTATGCCGGATCCGATCTTCGACTATTATGGCTTATGATACCCGGGATTATTCTCCATGGCATTGGCGATGGGCTTGATGGAAAGGTTGCGAAGCTACGGCACGAAGAGCGACCGAAATACGGGTATTACATGGATCGGATGCTTGATTCAGTGTCTTTTTCATTCGTATTTATCGGGATCCACCTTTCATCTTTGACACAAACAGATGCATGGCTATTTGCACTCATATGCATCCAACTTCATATGGCACATATATTTCTCAAAGCAAGTGTGACCTCAATTTTTGATATGCAGATAGGGCGATTTGGAGGGGCCGAGATGAAGCTTGTGGAGACGGTGGTCATCATTGGTGTCTGTCTATCAGGTAATCCCGTATTGGGCACGTTTGGATGGACACTTCTAGATTGGATTGGGTGGATGGTGACTGGTATGCTTAGCGTCGCGCTTTTTGGGTTGATCACTCACTCTTTATATGGCGCGAAAAAAATCTGTGAGTGAAAAATATCTCCGTCGATTGTCTCCACAAAGTATTATTCATAATCCTTCTCTTGTCTGATACCACTCATATCAGTAGCATAGTAGTTATATGGCCGATATGTCTCAGTATCATCCTGTGGTCGAAAAAATCAGACAGCTACTGACCACTCGTGCTGTTGAATTTGAGACATTCGAACATGAGGCGGTTTTGACAAGTGAACAAGCCTCGAAAATCCGTCCAGGATATACCCTGCATCAGGGGGCAAAAGCTATGATTCTCAAAACAAAAAAGCGGAGTGGTGAACAATCGTTTGCGATGTTTGTGCTTCCAGCAGATACGCGTATAGATAGTAAGGCAGTAAAAGTCGCGCTCGACGTCACTGATGTGCGCTTTGCAACACCTGAAGAAATAGCGGATGTGACAGGTGGTGTACAAATAGGTGGAGTGCCACCATTTGGCATGTTATTTACCATACCAGTGTATGCAGATCCTGATGTATTTGAAAATGAACGTATTGTCTTTAATGCTGGCGATAGACGATGCTCCATGGCCATGTCATCTCATGAGTATCGGGAGATCGTGAAACCAGAAATTTTTCGTTTTTCATGTGTGGTGTAACCTCATGTTTATCCTCTGTATCTCTTAGGCGTTTTTCAGGTTATGTACACGCACATCTGTTATACTTTTTTTGGTGTTCATAGGTGTGGGTCAGTAATGAGTGCTCACGATGTCTATATTTTCATCACTTCGCTCACGATTTCGACACATGTGGTATATGCCGCTTCTGTTTTGTGTACTTTTTTTTGTAGCGTATGCAATGCTCGGGGTGGTGCGGCACATGCAATACGGATCGTTTGGTTTTGACCTCGGGATAAACACACAGCTTGTGTGGAAATACAGTCGTCTGATTTTTCCCATCACGACCATAGATCCATTTCCAGATAAGACAAAATTTGCGTCTCACATCGAACTAATATATATCATCCTCGCCCCGCTATACCGTCTTTGGTCTAGTCCAGTTACCTTGATCGTGAGCCAAGCACTTGCTGTCTCATCTGGTGCGTATGCACTCATGCTCGTAGCTCTATCGTCAAAACTGCGATTGGGTGCTGTATACGCAATTGGTATTGGATATATCTTTTTCTTTGGGGTCCAAAATGCTCTTTGGTTTGATATTCATAGTTCGGCATTTGCCGCAGCATTTCTATCGTGGTTTCTGTATTCACTTGAGACAAAGAGGACGCGGATGACGTGGGTATTTGCACTTCTCTCAATCCTCACAAAAGAGAATATTGGCGTGATCGTAGGAAGTATAAGCCTCGTATATCTTCTCAAAGAGAGGAAAGTCATATATATATGGCTTACTCTCATATCATTTGGCTATGTGGCATTTGTATATCTATGGTTTTTCCCTCGAGTCATGCAGATCGGATATTTGTACGCAAATAAAGGCGGCCTTCTTTCAAATCTTGATCCCATATCACTTGTCGATACAAACGAAAAAAGGTTGACACTAGGCCTTACCGCCATCGCGTTTGCTGGATTACCGCTTGGGTCGCTTATGACGCTCATCCCAATTGCTGCACATTTTTTCATGTTTTTCGTTATTGGAAGCGATTTGGAAGCGACGCAGGGGATATATATGCACTACAGAGTGACCCTCGCGCCGCTTCTGGCGTGGGCATCTATATGGATGATACGAAAACTCGATAGAAGGATGCAGCTATATGCAGCGATTGCGGTAGTATGTACGACTCTCACACTTCAATATGTACTTCATCTGCCACTTAGTTACCTAACAAAATCGTGGTTATGGAGGACTCCAGCGTCGGTTGCGACGATAGAAAAGATGATCCGTACGATTCCAGATGATATGTCACTGGCTGCTCAAAACAATATCGTGCCTCATGTCAGTAATCGTAGACATATCTATTCAGTCTACTACGAGAAGAAAGATGCACGTGAGCTACCAGGATGCACTACTCCACACTGTGATACGCTACGAACATACCGCGATGCAGAGTATGTACTCGTTGATCTATCAGAAGACTGGGATGCGAGACATTATTTAGCCGATCCCGTCTTATTTGCGCGTGCTGTTCGTTCGATGGAATCACGTGGTGCTATCACACTCATCAGAGAATACGGGACAACAAAATTATATAAAATTACTCGGTAATCGAAACGAAGAAAATAGCTCATTTTAAAGGTCATGGTGTACAATGGACCCGAATATATGAAATCAGTGTATCCAACTATCAGCATCATCATACCGCTTTTTAACGAAGCAGATAGTCTGTATGAATTATACAAAGAGCTGACTGCCGTTTTGAAAAACATGCCCGAATCGTACGAGTGTATATTCGTCGATGATGGGAGTTCAGACCACGGATTTGAAATCCTTAAAGCGCTCGTAAAAAAAGATACTCATATTCGAGCGATTCGATTTCGTACAAACTTTGGTAAAGCATCGGCGCTCCAGGCAGGATTTGATGCAGCAACGGGGCAGTATATCGTACAGATAGATGCAGATCTTCAGGACGATCCAACGTATATCCCCGCGTGCATAGAAAAGCTCAAATCTGGCTATGACATGGTCGTCGGATGGAAACAGCACAGAAAAGATACGCTTGTAAAAAATAGAACGTCGACGCTTTTTAATAGCGTGACAAATCTGATTTCTCCGGTACAGCTTCATGACCATAACTGTGGGTTTAAAGCGTATACCAAAGAAGTGATCGCATCCCTTCATCTGTATGGCGATCTCCATCGATATATCGCGGTGCTCGTGTCGTCACGAGGATTTCGGGTGGCTGAACTACCTATCGAACACAGGAAGCGATTTGCGGGAGTCTCCAAATATGGACCTGGACGTTTCATGAATGGACTATTTGATTTCATCACAGTACTATTTCTGACTCGGTTCCACGGTCGGCCGCTTCATTTTTTTGGATATATTGGGACAGGGTTTTTTGTATTAGGACTCATCATCAATACGTATCTGTCAATTGTAAAATTCATTGGTCATCAAGCGATCGGGCATCGGCCACTTCTTCTTTTTGGTGTGATGTTGATGATCATGGGTGTCCAGGTCGGTATGTCTGGTATCGTGTCTGAGCAGATCGCGGCGATATCTCACAAAAATACAAGATCATACGATATCAAGGAAACTGCAGAACATGAATGATCTATTTGTTTTCGTCATATCGCTTCTATCCAAATCACTTTCCGATCCATGGGTAGTATTTGGATTTGTCGCACAAAGCGTGTTTTTTTTGCGGTTCATCGTGCAATGGATAGCTTCCGAACGAGAAAAAAAGACAGTCATACCAAAACTATTTTGGTATCTGAGTATCATCGGCTCGGCCCTCATCCTCATCTATTCGATATATCGCTTGGATATCGTCTTTATGGTTGCGTCAGTTCTCAATATCGGTATTTATCTTCGTAATATCTGGCTCGGTCGCAGCTCAGATACATCGGCGTAGTGTATGGACCTTCCTTTACCCATTTCCGTATGTGGCATGGATGAAGCTGGCCGAGGTCCGCTTGCTGGACCAATCGTCGCTGCGTCCGTCCTCCTTATCCGGCCATTTGCGGAGTTTCAAGCGCACTCTGGGTGCATCGTTCGGGACAGTAAGTGCCTGAGTGTTTCTAAACGCGAGCAAATCTACGTAGCCCTCACAGATCAGTATGCGCAGGTCGTGACAGAGACAATCGATGTGCCTGAGATAAACGAATACGGTATCGGATGGGCAAATAAAGAACTGTTTATCCGACTGATACAAAAAACTGACGCATCTTCCTATATCATTGACGGAAATCTCAAGGTAACGGTGGCTCAAAAGAATATCCGATCGGTAGTCGATGCTGACGCGACAATTAAAGAGGTAATGCTTGCGGGAAATATAGCGAAAGTCACTCGTGACCACATGATGTCCGCATATGCAAAACAGTATCCCGAGTACGGCTGGGACCACAATGCTGGATACGGAACGCGCGGTCATATAGAAGCAATTTTGAAGTACGGTATAACACCATATCACAGGATACAGTTTGTAAAAAGCGCGCTGTCTCATGCATCAAATAATGAGAAAATATCCCACATGGTATAGTAGTGAAAGGGGACACTATGGATCCACGGATACATAAAACGAAAATCGCATACGAAGCGATCGCAGAGATATTTCGCACTGACGTTGCGGGCATGCAATTTCCAGATGAGGCAGTATCGAAGTTTATCGAAATCTGTAAAGAACGGAATCTTTGTGAAAACCGGATCGTTGATCTAGGAAGTGGTCCGGGTACGTTTATCGATCATCTACTTCCAGCAGGAATCACGTGCATCGATGCAGTCGATATTGTCGATTCATTTATCGAGTACCTACGAAATAAATACACACAGTACCCGGGCGTTCGAATTATTCATGCGGATATGATCGAATACATGACACATCAGCCGGATGAAACACTTGGGGGTGTTGCTGCTACATTCTCTATCATCCATATCCCAGAGGAATTCGTTAATCCATTATTTGCCCATATGTATCGGACACTTGTGCCAGGGGGGCTCGTGCTTTTGGCATGTCACGAAGGGACTAGTAAAGGAATGGAGACCGAAGTTTATCAGGCTCACCACGACGTACGGATTCCGGAAGGGGCAGATCTCTCATGCTATATGAATTATTTTACGCTTGAAGAGCTTGATAAAAGCCTCAGACATGCTGGTTTTTCGCTTCTGCACACGCTACGCGTTCCATCAAACGGTAGGCTGGGGGATGTCGAGGGAAATCATTTGTGGCTATTAGCCGAAAAACCGCAAAAAAGCTGATATGCACCCTAGGTCACTTTGCATTGAGTTTTTTGGCTAAGGCATCTTGCTCTTTGTAGAGTATCTCATCACGCTTCATATACTCTGTTTCTGACGCAGAGAGCCACTCATTTTTTTTCATGGTAGCGATGATTCTTTCGATTCGGGATATCCGTTCAGAGATAATTGCATTTATCCGCTCAATGTCCTGAGTATTTGCTTCATAGAAATTTTTGTACGTACGGATGTCGACCCAGCTTGGGGCGACCTGTTTGAGATTTGCTAAAAGAGATTCCCATGAGGCGATATCGGACACTTTGTAGTCTGGTGGGATGTATCCTGCAAAATGCTCAACGATGACTTGTGTAGGGCAGGAGTTGATGGTTCCCGCTACCTCAGCAAATCCAAATTCCTGAAAGTCCGCATCGATGCTAAATTTTTTGCTAGCGGAAAATTCAAACATAGCATCTGCAAGTTCTTCAGCATCGTAATATCCTTGAAATGTCCACTCTCCCCAGGTGATATTGCTGTAGCCCGCGTCCTTCATGGCCTTGGGCATCGTGTATCCGCTGCGGGTTGCTTCAAACGAAAAGTCATTTGTGGAAAGTATGACATCACCTCGTTTCTTAGCAGAAACCGAGAGTTTTGGCTGATACGATAGTGGTTTAACGGAGGCCTCTTTTCTCTTTTGGTTTATACGATTGAGTAGATCAGTGCCATCGAGGACAATTTTTGACGTCGGGAGCAAGTCTTCGGCAGTATTTCTCCACTGTTTCGTGTAGAGTGGTGATTGATGTTCCTTGGAAAGGACATATTTGATGTCCGTTTCGGAGATAAGTCCCATCTCATGACGAGAATCACTGCTACTTTTTCTATTGTCACCCATGATGAAATATTTCTTTGGTGGTATGACGAGTTTGGTACAGTCTGGGAGTGTAATTCCTCCAAATGTGGAGCGCGCCTTTGCTATATACGGTTCATCAATAGGGGCACCATTTCGATACACGGTCCCATCACGAAGTTCGATCGTGTCGCCACCTAGACCGATGACCCGTTTGACGACACCTGCTGGTTTTCCATAAAGCTTGGTGCCGATGTCGCGGATAGCATCATTTTCGGCCACAACGATGTCCCCATGGTCTATCCTATGCCCAAAATAGATGCGTCCGAGGATTGGGATACCATTTGGATATGGAAGCATAGCAGGGGCACTTACGACTTCTTTCGCAAGTTCTTTTTGATTTGTACCGTGTCCTTTTGGAAACGTCGGATACATAGAGCCAGTTCCTGAAAGTTTGATGTTGTAGGTCGTCAGTCCGTACCGTATCTGGATGCTTCGTGTGAGAAATGCATACGCCACCGCGTATAGTGGCGTGACGACAAGAAACGTTAGGAGGAAAAGAGAGGCGCTCGTGAGTATGCTTCTTGCATTTATTTTGGATGTGGCAAATCGGGTCGGTATGACAATTGTCAGGTACAACGGAAGGAATAGTGCAGCAAATATGGCTTCGAAAATGTGCCCTACGGTAGTAAAAAAAATCATATTCATTTGTCATTGCGATCCCGCTCAGGCGGGAGTGTCAATCTTTATAATAAAGATCACCGCGTCGTCCCGCCATTGCGGAACTCCTCGTGATGACACGTCGTGGTGATGTGATACATATTTACTATAAAATTACTCGTATCGGATTGCATCAATCGGCGATAGATCAGCTGCTTTTTTTGCAGGAAAGACCCCAAACACGATGCCGACGAGTGACGAGACGCCAAGTGATACACCAACTGATGTCGCGTCAATCTCCGCTGGAAAAAATTGCTGGATGAGGAGGACAACGACGGTAGATAAAAGGAGTCCCAAAAGCCCTCCGACAAGAGAAAGTACCACAGCCTCTGTCAGAAATTGAAAAAGGATATCTCGTTTGGTCGCGCCGATTGCGCGTCTGACCCCGATCTCCTTGATTCGCTCTGTGACTGACACATACATGATGTTCATGATGCCGACACCGCCGACGATGAGAGATATCGCGCCGATGGCGATAAGCACCGAATTTAGCATACTAAATATCGATTGCACTGTATCGAGAATCTGTGTTTGTTCAACGACAGAAAAGTCATCGTCTTTATAGCGTTTTTTCATAACTTCGGTAATTTTCAACTTGAGATCTGGAATGCTTTTTTCATCGACGGCCTGTATAAATATCGTCAGTAGCTTTTTATCCGGATTCATCACAAAAGCAGTTTTAAATGGCATATAGACGAATGAATCGATATCTGGTCCACCAAACCCGCCTCCTCCTTTTGCCTCAGTCACACCAATGACTGTATATCCTAGTCCATCGATTTTAACGACTTTCCCGATTGCTGAGGCACGTTCGACAAAGAGTTTCTCAGCAAGCTTTGGTCCAATGACCACGACCTTTGTTCGTTTATCCGCATCGCGTTTATCAAACAGTCGTCCAAACGACGCGTTGGTCATACGAGCAGTAAAGTATTCTGGAGTTGTGCCGTAGAGTGTGCCATCTTCTGTGATGGTACCTGCTGTCACTGTGACACTTTTGGTAAAAGCGCCAACGACCGATGTCGCTTCATCGATCTTTTTGAGATCGGTGATATCTCGCTCTTCAAATTTTGTAGTGGTCATAGCTCCACCGCCACCTTTAAATCCACCGCTTTTGCTTAAGACCTGCCCAGGGAGGATATAGATGAGATTACTGCCCAAGCTATCAAACTGGTTTTTGATAAAATTTTTAAGACCCACACCAAATGCGATAAGGAGAACGACAGATGAAACCCCGATAAGTATTCCAAGCGATGTCAAAAACGTCCGTAATTTGTTCCGCAAAAGATCAGACATCGCAGAACTCACGATGAATCGTATATACGTCAGCATAGTGCTCCGTCCTTTATTTTTATCCTGCGTCTTGCTCGCTTAGCGACTGCCATATCGTGGGTGACAAGGACCACGGTAATACCGTCTTTTTTATTGAGATCTTCAAGAAGACTTAAAATAGCCTGTCCACTTGCTGAATCCAAGTTTCCCGTCGGTTCGTCGGCGAGGATGAGATCAGGATTCATCACGAGCGCTCTTGCTATCGCGACGCGTTGCTGTTGACCTCCAGAGATTTTATTGGGGAACGATAACGCTTTTGAGGCGATACCGAAGCGTTCCAGTAGTTCCATGCCACGTGTTTTTGGATCGAATGCCAGCTTTTTTTTGACATATACTGTCGGTAAGAGGATATTTTCGAGGATGGTGAGCTTGGGGATAAGGTTAAACTGCTGAAATACAAAGCCCACAAATTCGCTCCTGAGACGCGATAATTCATCATCGTTGAGTTTTTCGATCTGAGTGCCATTGACTGTAATCGATCCTCGGCTGGGCTGGTCAAGAAGCCCCACCATGTGCATGAGTGTAGATTTCCCACTTCCCGATGGGCCAATAATTGCTGCGTACTCGCCTTTTTCGATCGTGAGGGAAATATCTTTGAGTGCGGTAAATACGATTTCCCCGTCGATAGAGTATTCCTTATAGACGTTTGAAAGGCTAATCATAGAGGATGTCGCCATTGCTGAGTCCTCCAGTCACTTCGGTCATCGTATCTGTCTCGATACCAGTTTCTATGTATTGTTTGACCTCTTCATTTTTTGTGTTTTTACGCATGACGAATTTTTTATCGCCTTCGGGTTTGATGTAATTTGATGGTATTGCAATGACATCAGGTTTTTCCAAAAGCACAAACGTCGCGTCTCCGGTCATGCCTAGTCGGTAGCGTGTATGTGACGATGTGTTGGGGATGCCAACTTTCACCTCGTACACGGTTCCCGTTTCCCCAGATTTTGGCGTAAAGCTAATAGCCGATATAGTCCCGCTGAGTGTATCGTCGGGAAATGGATCAAGCGTGAGTGTGGCAGGCATGCCAGGGGTAAGCTTGATGACTTCTGTCTGATCGGCAGTGACCGACAGATAGAGTGTATCGGGATTGACGATATCAAATTCCGCGGATGCTGGTGTGATATTGATACCCGCATTTGGTGCATCAACGCGCGTCACGATGCCGCCGATAGGAGTCGTGAGTGTCGAAAGGCCAAGTGCGATATCCTGGATCTCGACATCAAGCACTGAGCTATTAAGATCAAATTGTGATTTATCAAATGTTCGGTCGATTTTCTTCCGGGCATCAACCGATAGCCCCCAATATGGTTCGTCGCGGAATTCATCTTTTGTCTGGTCGAAATCCCAGCGGGTTTTTTGGTACGAGAGCAAGTATTTCTGAAGCCGTTTTTGGAGTTCTCGCCGATCAAGTGAGGCGATAGCCTGATATGGTTTGACACTGTCGCCCGTTTTTACTCCGACCCAATTGAGTAGTCCCGATGTTTGGAATCGGAGCGTTGCAAATTGATCCGCACGTAGCTCTCCTGAGACAGTCAACGTTTGCTGTATTGGGGCCCGGGTGACCGTATATTGTGATTGCTTTTTGGTCTGAGCGTTTGCTTTGATACGATTTTGTATCACTATCCATCCCACACCACCTACGACCACGAGAGCGAGGAAAATAAGAATGATTTTTTTGGGTAAAAACGAACGCATAGATATCTGACTTTAGTATACGGAAAAATGAAGAGAAATAATACACCCCGCCGCTTTCAAGCGGCAGGGTGATTAAAGTATACACGGGCGTTGGTCGCGGGTTATTTAGCCAGTTTTGACCGAAATTTTCTTCGGAGACGATACAGGCGATTTGGCAAATGAGATCGTCATGATGCCATTTTTTGCTGTCGCGACGGGCTCTTTATTTGGATCGATATCACCTGGGATAGCGACTCTATACGAAAATGATGATGTCGCTTTCCGGTAATATTTCTTTTTCTTCTCTTCTTCTTTCGTCTCTCCTTTGACCCAAAGCATCCCTTTATCAAACGTCACCTCGACATCTTTTGGATCGATTCCGGGAAGGGCTGTCTCCACATAAACGTGGGTGTCATCTTCAGATATAGAAAGACCGCTCGGAGTGGTGACGGTCATGTCATCTTCATCGTCCCATCCTGTGAGGGGACGAAGGCTTGGGAATCTCCAAAATGATGCTGGTGTGAGATCGTATGTCATAGGTATTCCTCCTATCTTTTATACCGTTGGATTCTACGATTGAATCCTTCTTAGCACTCTTATATCATGACTGCCAAAATTATGTCAAGTACATTATGTTGACAATGATCAATATATTCTGTACAACCTATATACTATGAAAAAACGAACTCCTGTAGTGAAACGCAAATCTATACCAACTGTCTCGAGAGTTGCTTCAGAGACGTCTACCCAAGAGACGTTTAGTGAAGCTCCCAAGCGTGACTTTCGTATGAAGATCGCCATATTTGGCGCAGTAGTTATCCTTGCCATTTCTGGACTTCTATTTAAAATGAACCGGGATAGACTCGTCACGATGCGCGATAAGACGATTCCAGCGGCAATCGAGAAAATCGCCCCACAGATGAAGTTAAAAGCCATCCGCAATCTCAAAGAAATAAGCGGTGTGTATGAATTTGAATTGGTTTTCGACAATAACGGAACCGAATCGCCGTATACATCGTACATAACAAAGGATGGAAAAATTTTATTTACATCCGGTACAAAAGTGGATCCAAACGCTCCAGTGCCGACGCCTCAGCCAACGCCGAAAAAGATGACTTCGGCAGACCTCAAAAAAGCAGACACGGCAAAATTGACTGGATTTGTAGTCTCCATGTGTCCATATGGTTTGCAGACACAACGGTTATGGATCAAAGCCATGGAAGAACAACCAGAGTTGGCAAAACACTTGGATATCAAGTATATCGGTAGTGTTCAGGATGGAAAAGTTATTGCTATGCACGGCGAGCAAGAAGCAGTTGAAAATCATCGCCAGATCTGTATCCGCGACGAACAGGCTGATATGTATTACCCATACACGTCATGCTATATGAAAGCCGGAAAAACAGACGAGTGTCTTGCCTCGACTGGTGTGGATACAGCAAAGCTCACTGCATGTATGGGAGACGCATCACGAGGACTTTCTTACGCGAAGAAAGATTTCGATCTGGCCACGAAGCTCGGTGTCACGGCATCACCAACACTCATTCTCAATGATACCCAGACTGTATCAGAGTTTGATTTCGGTGGACGAGTCGCGGATGCTGTCAAAGAGTTGGTCTGCGGCGGAAGCAAAACGGCACCAGCGTTTTGTACCAAAGCCCTCAGCACCGATCAAATCGCAGCGTCATTCTCAGAGACGACGACAGCGACAGGCGGCAGCGCAGCTGCACAGTGCAACTAATACGAAATAAATAAAATAAAAAAAGAATAGTACCTCGCATTTCATACTCGAAATGCCGGTACTATTTTTTTTGGTGTGCAAACCCGTATGGGTGGGAATATCACGGACAAAATGTACGACTTTTTTAAAAAGAGGTGGGGCTTTTTTTGCCCAGATGCGTATACGCAAGCGAGGTGACCATGCGACCTCGTGGTGTCCTCTTGAGGAGTCCAAGCTGCATGAGATACGGCTCAAGGACATCCTCAATCGTCCCAATGTCTTCGGAAAGCGCTGCGGCGATCGTTTCTATGCCGACAGGCCCGCCGTCATAGAGATCGATAATGATGGTCAAAAGCCGTCTATCTGACGCATCAAGTCCGAGTGTATCGATATTGAGGATAGCAAGACTCCGTTTTACGATTTCCGCGGTAATGATCCCATCTCCTTCAACCTGCGCGACATCACGACTTCGCTTCAGAAGTCGTAGAGCGATACGAGGAGTGCCGCGGCTACGAATCCCAAGCTCTTTGACAGCTGAAGGTTCGATATCCACACTTAGTTTAATCGCTGCTTTGCCGATAATCTCTCCAAGTTCTGTTGGCGTGTAGTACGTCAATCGTTCTATGACACCAAATCGATCGCGCATGGGGGAGGAGAGTAGTCCAGCCCGGGTCGTCGCACCGATGATGGTGATAGGTGGGAGATCAAGTCGAAGCGTACGTGCTGATGGGCCTTTGCCGATGACGATATCGAGGGCAAAATCCTCCATGGCTGGGTAGAGCGTTTCCTCGACGACTTTGTTTAAACGGTGGATTTCGTCGATAAACAGAATATCTTTTGGCTGCATGTTTGTAAGGATTGAAGCAAGGTCACCAGCCCGTTCGATGGCTGGTCCACTTGTGACACGGACATTGACACCCATTTCTTTGCCTATGAGGTGTGCAAGGGTCGTTTTCCCTAATCCAGGAGGTCCATAGAGGAGGATATGCTCGACTTGTTCACACCTTTTTTTTGCAGCTGTGATTGCGATATTGACCGATCGTTTGACATCACGCTGTCCACAAAAATCCGTCCATGTGCCAGCTCGTAGTGACGTGATGAGCTTTTCCTCGTCGAGCGGAACAGTTTCTATGACTGATTTATCAAGAGTCGGAGTAGGAGTAACTTTTTTTGTCATATATTTACGACGCAAGCTTCTTAAGCGCCATCTTTACTGCCTGCTCTACCGGAAGTGTTGGGTCCACATGCTCCATCGCTGACTCGACTTCTTTCCGTGAAAATCCCATAGACATGAGTGCGTCTCGAATGTCGTCGGATTTTGGTGTATCAGTCGGGATGAGATTGCCGTCCGCGCCGACTTTGCTCCGAAGCTCGATGATGATCTTTTGGGCATTTTTTAAGCCCAGTCGTGGGACTGTCGTAAAGAGTGCGACATCTGAGGATTTGATAGCGTTTGTGATTGATTGGACGCCTTTATCCATCACAAGAAGCGCAGTTTTTGGGCCGATTCCAGAGACGGTCAAGAGAAGTTCAAAAAGCTTGAGTTCTTCTTTTGTATGGAAACCGTATAGCTCAATTGCATCTTCTTTCACCGTCGTATGGATGCGAAATGTCATTTGGTCTGTGGGAAGCGTGCCAAGGTATGATGGAGGTACGTTGACTGCATAGCCGACAGAACCCGCAAAAAAGACGACTGGATTACTGCCTTGGTTTTCGACGGTGCCGATAAGTGCTGCTATCATATGGGTATTAGTGTCCTACTGCCTTCATTTTATAGCTGAATGCGTGCGTTAGTGCAATCGCGAGTGCATCAGCCACGTCATCTGGCTTCGGCGGCGACGGGAGACATAGGAGTTTTGCGACCATAAATTGGATTTGCTTTTTTTCAGCGCCTCCCGTGCCTGTGATCGTACTTTTGATGTTTCGCGGTGAGTAGGATGTAATCGGGATATTTTGTTTAGCACCCGATAGCAAGATAACCCCACGAGCTTGTCCGACACTGATGGCCGTCGTGACATTTTTTGTGAAAAAGAGCTCTTCGACGGCCATGGCTTCTGGATGGTATTTTTCGATGATGCTATCCAACGCTCGAGATATCGTAAGGAGTCTCACTTCAGGGGGTTCGTCTTTGGGCGTCTCAATCAGTCCATAGGAGATCGCTTTGACTGTGCCCGCAATAGCGCTCACAACACCCCAACCGATGCGCGCGGTTCCTGGATCGATACCTATGATGATCATATGCTTGTTATACCAAAGTGTACCTCCATAAGGATATAGGTACTGGATTTCGTATATAATACTCGTATGTTCGGATTTGTATTCGTCGCTATCGGAAGCGCGGTCGCTTTGGCTCTGGCCAGTATCGTTTGGCCGGTCTCCCAGGACGGTCTCAGGCCAGAACCACTTGAGACTGTGCATCGATTGGTCGTATCACAGCCGGTGGGACAGTCAATTGAAGAGTCACTTGGGAACATCATCCCGGCATCTGGTTCGGCAACGGCCGGGGAGGTCGCTGGCGTGGCTGTCAGCCATATAGTAGAATCAGTCGGGGAAAAAGCGAGAAATACTGCGATAGAATCGGCCGCTGATCAACTCATCACTCGGTGGGATGAAGCGCCGCAAGACGTGAAAGATGCAATCGAAAAAAGAATTTGTAAATAATACGATTATGACTGATGAACTACTCAAAACACGAAGTCTAGAGATACTTGAGCGACTTGATGTCGAAGGAAAACGCACGCATCTTCGGGAACTGGAAGCAAGCTCGATGAAAGAAGGATTTTGGTCGGATTCGCAGGCCGCGACCGCGGTCATGAAGCGCATCGCCTCGATCCAAAAAGAAATCGATGAAGCAGAGATGTTGTCACTGCTTATATCTGATGGTACAGACGAGGAAGTCGCACGGGAAATCAAACGGCTTGAATTTGCTTTGTATTTATCCGGCACCTTCGATCGCAGTGACGCGATATTTGCTCTCCATTCGGGTCAGGGTGGGACCGAGGCCATGGATTGGACATCGATGCTGTATCGCATGTACCTACGATTCTGCGAACGAAAAGGCTGGTCGGTTGTCGAACTAGATAAAACCCTTGGGGAAGAAGCCGGAATAAAAAGCGTCACCATACAAGTCACAGGATCATTTGCGTATGGATTTTTAAAAGCGGAGTCAGGCGTCCATAGACTCGTGCGTCAGTCGCCGTTTAATGCGGACAATTTGCGCCAGACGTCATTTGCTATGGCTGAAGTACTTCCAGTCATTGAAGATACCGGAGAGACGGTCATTCGCGATGAAGATCTACAGTGGGATTTTTACCGTGCAGGCGGCAAAGGTGGACAAAATGTAAACAAAGTATCATCAGCCGTTCGTCTGACGCATACACCGTCAGGAATCGTGGTCCAGTGCCAAGCCGAACGCGATCAGTTTCAAAATCGTCAAGTAGCACTCTCGATGCTTCGCGCGAAACTATGGG
Source organism: uncultured Gammaproteobacteria bacterium (assembly GCA_964592885.1). GTDB lineage: Bacteria > Patescibacteriota > Microgenomatia > UBA10105 > UBA927 > CAZERT01. The sequence goes on along the minus strand of CAZQGM010000009.1, from coordinate 363 downwards.
CACGGGAAGAAGAAGAACGCCTCAAAGAAGTAACGCGACAAAAAGGTGAGTACAAGACTCCAGGGTGGGGAAATCAGATCAGATCCTATGTGCTTCACCCATATCACATGGTGAAAGATGTACGGACTCAGCACGAAACCGGGGATACCAACCGTGTTCTGGATGGCGATATTGAGGACTTCATAATGGAATACTTGAAAAAGACAGCGTAACTCTCCATAATGGCCTTATATGGCCACCATGAAACCAATCAAACCCGAATTAGTAGATCAACCTACCACACTTCCTGTCACGCCGGTGACCAATAAAGAGCCACTTCCAAAAGTAGTTGTCATCATCGTCTATGCACTGTTAATAGGTCTC
>CAZQGM010000008.1:0-18398 GCA_964592885.1 uncultured Gammaproteobacteria bacterium | reverse complement strand
GAAAAAGCAGAGAGCATTTACTCTTGGGAAAAGCTATTTCATCATCTTTATGCGGGAATGGAATAATACAATCATCGGTGCGTTTATCAGCGGCATGCTCGTGTTTGCGACGTTGATCTGCGTGGTTTTGTTACATGCTCGCATTCGAAATATTACAGTGCGCACAAACGATATAGTTTCATTGATAACACTATATCACCCACATCACCCAGAGGTTTCTCTGGCACTTGGAGCATATTTGGAGTCAATCGGCGACGCGGAAGGTGCCAAAAAGAATTATTGGGACGCTATAATCAATAATCCTCAGTGGGATGAAGGGTATGTGCGAGCAGCGTCTGTGTATAAAAAAGAGGGCAACGCACCTGAGTTGTGGCGCGTTGTGGCTTTATATATCTCTACACACTCGCCTATCCCAATTGATCTAAAGCGCGAGCCACTAAACGAACTTACCGTGCATGAGCAAGAGGCACTTCTCCACTCTCCAATAGATCTTCTATTTTCTCGTGAGTTTTCCCACGAGGTTCGATTTGGGGGGGTGCTATACGCGTTAGGGGTGGCTTCATTAGACACTGCGCCGATGCGAACACTACGGATGTGGTCAATTGCCGCCTCGTATCTTCCGGACGACGGGAATATCCAGATTGAGCTTGCGTCTCTACTACAGCATTCTCTCAAGGGCCCTACACAATCGCGGGCAATACTTGAAAAATGTGCACGCATACAATCCTCTGCAAAACAATGTGAGATATATATACAAGGTCCACTCCATAAGCCAGGGTACCATGCCCTTGATATCGGGTTTGTGCGAGAATGGTTGCGAAAGACGGCATATGTCCAAACAAATGAATAACCACTTGGTCGATGTGTTTAGTAAATCTAAACACATCGCAATCATTGGCCAAAAAGGAATCCATGCGGAGTTTCCTGGTACGAGCGGAGTAGAGTTTTATGTGGAAAAGCGAGCAATCACACACGTTGGTCATGGGAAAAAAGTCGATTGTTACGTACGAAACTGGGCAACCCCAAAGCAATTAACGAGTTACCAGGGAATTTCCCTCATCCATGTGCCAACAATTCCCACAAAACACCTTGATGCTGTCACCCACTCATTTCTCTCGTCGATCCACGCGTGTTTTTCGGGCGCCGACACCATATGGTATCAAGCAAGTGGTCCGGCGCTTTTTTGTTGGATCCCGAAATTATTTGGCAAGCGTATCATCGTCACAATCCATACACTTGAATGGAAGCGCGAAAAATGGGGAGTGATTGCGCGGACGCTCCTGCGGTATGGAGAGCGTGTTGGTGCTCGATGTGCGGATACACTTCTGGTCGTCTCCCCCGCTCTTAGAGACCATATATACCAAACATACAAAAAGGATTCATTTGTAGAGGGCCCAAGGGCACAAAGGCAAAAACCAACTCCGCCTCGCCTCATAACCGAGCAATTTGGACTCAAGGGAAACGACTATTTTTTATATTTGGGACGGTTCGTGCCAGAAAAGCGCATAGAGTGGCTTATTCAAGCATATAGACAGCTCCGACCAAAAAAGATCAAACTCATTATCGCCGGCGGCTCCACATATGATCGCACATATGAAGAGTATATTCGAAGACTTGCTAACAACGACCCAGACATCGTCTTCACCGGATGGGTGTTTGGAGATTTGAAACGAGAACTACTATCAAACACACGTCTGTTTGTATTGCCATCTTCCATAGAAGGAGACCCAGTCACCTATGCGGAAGTATGCGCACGTGACAAACGATGTTTGGTTTCGGATTGTGTCTCTACTAGAAACACACACACCTCACTGTTTGATTCCGATTCGTACGACTCTTTTATAAACGCGCTATCGCAGGGATTGACGTCGCGATCTCTTCAGCCATGAATATTTCACCATTTCTTCACATCACAGTTAAAGAGCTATTTCTTTTTTTAAGCAAACAGGTTGGTATCCTATGTGTATTTTGCTTTATCACCGTCATATGCACCTGGCCGGCAGCAGTGCATATCTCAGACAGTGTCATAGGCGATGGCGGAGATAATTACGAGGTTTTATCATACGTGTATCTTGCAAAGCAAAACATTTTGTCAGGACGATTTCCCCTTTCTCACACAGACACATTTCGATACCCAGTAGGATTTAATCTAAGCAGTGGATCGGACCAACACCTTTTTATCTATGTAGCATCTGTATTGAGTTTTCTCATTTCTGAGATACCTGCGTTTAATGTGACCGTGCTATTTTTTATAACCATCAATGGGGTTGTATCGTTTTACGTCTTTTCAAAGCTGTTTTCTTCTCAAAGACTAGGCCTTGTGGGGGGGATACTGTATGGGTATTCGTACTATGTCCTATCTAAGGCTGGTGGACACATGAATATCATGCAGGTATACGGTTTTCCTCTTGTGGCATATTTTGTATATCGTCTTTGGCACAAGTGGGCGCTGCGCTCAGTAATAGGTTTGTTTATTGGTTTATTGCTAGTAGCCTTATCGTCCGTGCAGTATTTCGCGATAGTTATTTCATCATTAATTGTATTGATGCCTTTGGTGTGTATTTTTCACTTTAACGAGGTTATCTCTAAAATTTCTCATATATCATTTCGAGATATGTATCGATTTATATGTGTATTGTGTACTTTTTTGATTGCTTTTAGTTATTTATTTTATGGTCATGTAGAGCTGTATTTGAAAGAATTTACACATGCTACTTTTAGTAATGAGACCAACAGATTTACAGATATCACTAGAATTAATCTAATATCATATTTAGTTCCCTCTCCCTATCTTCAGACGTTCTTTTCTATATTCGCTTCAAAAATTCTTAACGGGCTTAATTGGGCAACAACGAATGCATATGCAAATAGCATAAGTGGGTCAGTGTTTCTAGGTCTGGTCGAGATTATGATTTTTATTTACTTTTTGGTGCTGCCGAAAAACAGAGGCAGTTGGTTTTTGCTATCGAGCTTCATCGTCTTTTTTTCTATATGTTTGGGTGATAATCCATATTTTCCGTACGCCTATTTAAAAGTAGTGCCCATCTTTAATATAGTGGGAGAAACCGAGCGATTTTTTGTGGTGCATTATTTGTTTCTAACTCTTCTAGTGCTTAAATCTTTATCCGGTGGCAAAGGCAAGTTTGTGGTTTGGTTTGTGGTTACGTGCCTTCTTATACTTGAACGAATCACTACGAACTTTTTTCTATCCCCGATTCCTGTAAAATCGTACCAAGAGGTTGTGCAAAAAATTCCCGGCACCGCTGTGCTTGACATCCCTATTCTGGATTGGCCTCTAGTTGAATATAATCTCTTGCCATTTTTCTATAACAAAAAGATTGTTGGCGGCTATTTTCAATGGTTTGGTGATAGAGAAAAAGAAAAAAGCCTAATTCAATCTGAAGTGTTTCGGCCTTTGCGATGCCAATCAGACGCCCCTCTAATTGACGCAGTAGAGCTTGTAGATACTCTTCAAAAAAATGATATACAAATCATCGTGCTACATAAAGATTTTATATACTACGACAAACAATGCGATACGTTTAGACTGAATATACAAACGCTACTCGGGAACGAATCAGGAAAAGGATCGCCGTCTCTTGTTGGGTACAATCCGATGATTGATATAAATGCTCAAAAGCTACCCATGCGAATAAACAAAGTTTATTCAGATGCGGATGCGAGCGTATATGAGGTGAGATGATACATATGAATATCCCGATGCTCCAGCGTGTGGTTTTTCCCGTGGTACTGTCGGTGGTTGTGACAATGCTTTTTGCGGCATCAATGCTGATTTTGGCCAACGGGAACATCTCGAAAACCATCTTTGTCGGACGTAATTTTGGAGCCACCAAATACTGGAAGGATATGTTTCTATACAATGATGGATATGATGGACAGTTCTTTTTTTATATAGCACATGACCCATTCAATGTATCGTATCTTCAAAAAATCCTTGATGTCCCCGCTCATAGATATAAGCGAATAGTGTATCCACTGTTGTCATGGTCTCTTAGTGGAGGGAGACACGAATACATACCCTGGGCGCTTTTAGCAATTAACATTCTCTTGATGCCTGTTATCGTGTTGCTCATAAACGTACTACTAATAAAACTCAAAGTCACATGGCTACCGTACTATTATGTTTCACTATGTATCTCAAGCTACCTATTTACTCTGAAATACAATCTATCTGAGATCCTCGCTTCGACATTTTTACTAAGCGCTTTGCTAATGTACACGTCAAATAGGCTAAAAATATCAGGCATGCTATTTTTGCTGGCAGCGCTAACGAAAGAAATATACTGCATCGTTCCCATTTCTCTATTTATATACAACTATATTTTTTATCGCACCGCCCTTTTGCAAATTTTGTTCCAAACTATAGGTGGTCTACTCATTTGGAATCTAGCCATATATTCATTCTTTAAAGCTCCTATGCAGGAAATTCCCAATATGATGAGTGTCCACTTCGGTAATCCGTTATCAAATGTGCACACTCGGATATCTCATGATATGACAACAATAGCCTCCGGCAATCTTGAGATATCTTCGATATTGACCCTGGTGTTTGTGTTGTTTGTTGTGGTTGTCGGATATACGTCACTTGTTGAACTACTTTTTTATAAGAATCGTTCATTTTATAACCTATTTGTGATTATCGCTGTCTGTGTTGTTTGTCTGTATGGGAGTAATATTTGGATCGATGGTGGACCAGAAAGCTATATACGCGTAAGTGAGATATTGGTTATATCAAGCATCCTGAATTTTTCTGTTTCTGATAGATGGAGAAAGGTGCTCGTGTTTTACCCGCTTCTATTTGGACTGGTTCTATATTATATTTTTTCGCAAAATGACATAGGGCTACTGTATTATCGCTAACAAAATAGTTAATGAATTATAGCCAATAAACACCTCACCAATTTCGTGGTTATCTTCTCTATGCTATTGGGTGCAGGTATTTACGCCACTCTTTATACAAACATATCAAATTTGGAATTTTGGGGCGATGAAGTGATTACGATACGAAATGTGTTTCACCCTAACCCCACCATTAAAGGCAAAGAACTAGAATTAGCCCTTGGAATACCTTCGATTATAGCAGAGCCTCCATTAAACGGACTCATTTTGCGGAATTGGATATTTAAAGTGAATAAATATGTAAACAAGGAATTATACGAATTCTGGTATAGGATTCCTTATATGATTTTTCACACAATTGCTGCCATAGTATTTGCTACTCTTCTATCGCGTCGTCAAAAGGGATTTGCTCATTCCTTTCTGAGCAGATCGATCTACTATCTAGTATTTTTCTCTATATATTTTTTTAATCCCATACTTTTCCGATATTCACTCGAGCTTCGGCCATATATTCTTTCCGCACTTGGATCAGTAGTAATTCTTTCGTTGTACTTTGAAAGACAGTTACATAAATACTGTTTCATTCCCTTATATATTCTTTTTCTACTAAATTCATTTTCATTCATAATCTATGTCATCCCCTTTTTCTTTATCTATGCTTTGGAGAATTCCAAGCACAGAAAACCGACACTACTAATTTTTCTTGTGCTTGGTGTATGTACGTTATTTTTGACTCGACTTGTATATTTCGGAAACGCGTATGTATTCACTGGGTTTAAAGAAGGGATGTCAAATCTACTAGCGGCTCAGTTTACCTTCGTGCAGTTATTTGTAGCTATATGTATGGCGCTAGCATCATGGACATTTCTGTTTAAAGACATTTCACGAGTTATGTTCGGAATCGCTGTTTCATTTTTTCTTATATGCGCATCTTTGCTTATGGCTAAAAATACATTTTATCCTAGATATCTCGTTTTTCTCATTCCTTCGGCTTTATATACGCTTGCAAGTGTGGGCCTTCTAAAGAGGGATATAGTGAGGCGAATTGGATCTGTGGTTTTGGCATTGACCATCATCATCCCGTGGACATATGCAGTCATATACTCGTTTGATAAAATAACGAATTTCTATCGGGATTCAATGGGAGCAAAGAGAATTGCAGTATTTGCAAGAAATACGGGTAAGAACATCATCGTTATAAATGATATTCCAGAGGTTCATGGGTACGGATTTTATCTTAACAATACATTTGACTGGTATATGAATCTGTACGCAATTAACTATTTACGGCTTGAAAATTCCGAAGTTGCATGTAAAGCGTATGACGCAGACAAGAAATCGATATATGTCAGCATACTACAAGGTCCGCTGTGTCCACACACCAGCTCCTACATAGATAAAATTCAAGAGTCATTGATACAAAGCCACCAGAAACTAGGGCTGTAAATAGATGAGTGTGAGCTAAATTATAACGAGGTTTTGTACATAATACCCGTGCTTCCGTCGGGAAGTGTATATTCATTTACTTTCCAGTCTGGATGTTCAGAGCTGAGGTGTTCATTGATTTGAAGAGTAGTTTGTTTATCGATCAAAACCCCTAGATCTCCCGATGTTTTAGTAAATATGTAGTCGTAGTTCTTGAGATCTTCAAAGCGCACTTTTGGGTCCATAGGATCATAAAAAAGGAGCGCCTGAGAGGTTTTTATTGGCAAAGCGTGAATATTTGCGTGTAGCTGAAAAACGACGTGGTTTAGGTATTGGTGATCACTAAGAACTAGTAACGAGGATTGTTTCATAGAGGAGTGAAAATTTTCACTCACTATTCGCTCAACTGGCCAATTCTCATAGGTAAACATATGAGCAACCCCTGGGAGAACGGGGATATGTATATATCGAGCTAGTGGATGATATGAATAGATATCGGGAAATTGTATTTGTGCCAAGAGGTAATTGCCAACCATGGAAGCGATAAGTATCCCATGCATGCCATACCTAACAATCCTATTATTTATCACCATAATGGCGTATATCGAAGTGATCACCATGAGAGGATATATATAGACTATATATTTGGCTGTTTTGTCTTGAATATATGCTTGGATAATAAGTGTGGCAAAGATCGAAAGCATAAAATACCCTATGGTAGGTACCCATTTTTTTCTTAGAACAAGTAAACTCACAATCCACACGATCGTTGGAATGGCTCCAATTCCATACATCCAAACCATAACTTTTGGATAATATAGAAGTGTTTCTGGGGTCATCCCCTTCGGCGTTCCCCATGCTGCAATAGCAAGACCATTTGGATTGCCAAAGAATGTATAGATTTCTTGGATATATTTAGCGTGTGGAATGTACCAGGTATATATAGGGGCCGTGATCGCGACAATCAGCACTATATTTTTTATAACGACCACTCGATTGGTGGTTCGTATCAAGGAAATGAGAATATACACAATAAATGCAGTGGCGGGTATGATAAATGTCCATCGTATCAACATGTTCACCAGAATTGATAATCCGAAGTATAAAGAATATTTGTATTCGGTCAGATGATTGGTTTTTAAAAGGAGATAGAAAGAAAGAAGAAAAATCGTAAGACATATAAAATCACTCAGCGTGTCTCCTGATAGGTAAACGACGCATGGAACACACAGAGAAAGTGACGCGACAAGTACTGAGCGCCATTTACTAAGCACGAGTGTGGAAAGTGCATACACCGTATAACCGTATATGTACATGAAGGGTATGTTTACATATACCCCTCCATGTGTAGATACCCCAGATACGAGAAATATCAACGAAATCAAAATATGATACAGGGGTGGATATATTGTTTCAGTTCTAAAGAATGTTTGGCTAAATAAAGAGAGATCGCCCTGTATAAATGAACGATAATACTCATAGGCCATTATGAGGTTATGAGACTGATCCCAGGATGGTATATATATAGCGCTTTCTACTCTCCACAAAAGTAGACCCACCACAGAAGAGATGATTAAAAAAAGTGTCAACAAGTGTAGGCGTCTGAAGATCAGATCGCTAAAGAATCGTCGACTAGTGAGTAGGATTTGACTCCACATAGGTATAGTATATTCTGTCGATAATTCCTCGAAACCCCCAGAAGAAAATGACCATCGGCTGAGAATTATTTAGCGGCGTAAACTGATTAGCTAGCACAAAAAGCCAGGTGATGAGAGAAAGGGTGATAAAAACATTTCTCTCATCCCCTTCTAGTACTCGATAGAGTTTCTTATCGGTTTGATAAAAGGTGTATAAAAGCCACAATACAACCACCAGTCCTATTACACCCCCTTCCGCAAGAATCAACAAAAACCAATTATGCGGATATGCATAGACGTTTTGAAGGATTTTGTAGTATGGCTCATAAAATCTACCACCGAAGCTTTCATAGACTACTTGTACATTGTCTTTATAGTTTCCTAGGCCTACGCCAAAGACCGGAAATTGGATAAACACTTCTAGTGCCTGTCCAGCCATCACCACCCGACGTTGTAGGCTGTCCACGTCCGTCTGATAGTTTTTCAGTAAAAATCGGTCGACTATAGTCGGTCTGCCAGTCGAAATGGCCATCCCGTTATACAGCACAAACATGACGATAAATATACCAAGTAGATTTCGAGTGATTTTCGAAGAATATTCTTTGGGTAGGGTTACTAATTGTATATATAGTCCTAGCGCAAGCGTGATAAATCTATATCGATAGTTTGTGAAAAATACCGCGATAAACAAAAGCGAAAGAGTGAGATATTTCCACAATACCTTGCCGTGGGTCAGCAAAGAATAGACAAGGATAGGAGCGAAAAATTCTATGTCCATTATCGACAAAATTCGACCCCTACTCATGTCAAATTGGAACATAATATTTTCGTATCGTGGATACAGTGTTCCTATAAGATTGATGGTTTGTGTCCCCAAAAAAAATCCCAAAAATATCAGTCCTATGGGTAGAAGGATAGTCGCTTGTATCCCACTGATTATTTTTTTACTGGACATGTGTGCGTCAGGGGCAAGGTAGCCGGCGCTATAAAAGATGAGGCCACCAATAATTAACGATATGTCTTCAACAAAAAAGGTGGGATTTGTGATAAATAATGCCGAAACAAACAGCGAAGAAATATAGACGATCAGCGGAGTTCGTGATCGATTATGTGAAAACAGTGTCCACAACATGTTTCTTTGGGCGATAAGGCCAGTGATGACGCCAAATACAGCCCCCGCCTTAGCAAGTCCTAGACCCGTTTGAAATATGAAGGCACCAGGTAGTCGAATGGGCCCAAGGGACACAAGTATAAATGAGACAATGACGACATTTTTCTGGATTGTCTCAAGGGTTATTTTCGTTTTATTAAACAGTATCGTTAGCAGAAAAACAACGAGAATAATAAATGCGGTCCCTCCTAGGATTGCAGATCCACTTGGTACATAACCAAGTTCAAATATGGATCGCGTAGCTCCCGGGTCATAGGTAAAATCCTGTGGCAATTCCGATCCATAACTTGGATTTTCGCGAAGCTTGGAATAGTACAAATTCTGGTTCGTCGATGGATTGAATACATCTAGCCGTTTATTGTAATCCATGATTTACAGTGTATCCGTTATGGTGAGTATTTCTGCGCCGTTAAAATTGTAATTTGGAAACTGTATCCATACCCGATTGCCCACTTTTATATACTGCTCTTCCCGAAAGACGAAGTCCCCACTACGGTTCTCGACGACGAGATCAAGTGTCACATAGATGTCTTTTTTGATAGGACTAAGTGCTTGGTTGATCATGCCTTGTGAGGTCTCTACCTCTTTAATCGCTGGTTCCATGGATTTATCGATTATGGTCGCGATATTCTTTCCATCCCCGTCAGTCATCACATCTTTTGGATTAAATGAATCAAAGACCCATGACCACGTGTCTTCAATTTTTACACGAAGCCGTTTAGTTAATTCCTTCCTTTGGGGTGGGATTTCACCCGGCGTAATTTTGGTAACCATACCCGGAAAAAACGCTTGATTGAGCTGTAGGACAATCGGCCCACCTATCTCGAGGGACTCGCCTTTATATCGATATTTATTTGTTCTGCTGTTTTTTCTCGCTGACAACTTTACTGTAATGTATACGTCTTTGTTTGATCCACCCGCATCATAAATATTGGTCGTCAATACTTCAGCAGTCGGCACACCCAGTGAGTTGTATTCCTTATCGCCTTTGTGTACCGCCTCGGCAAGCCAATCTGGTGGACGAGGGGTTACCCACCACCAATTACCAGGACTTCCTTTGATGCGCACTATGACATAGTCAGGTCGAGTGGTGAGTAATTTATATGCAAATACCCCCGCGCAGACAATGCCAATTGTAATAATGAGAAAAAGGAAGCTTTTTTTGTTCGGGAGCGATATATTACTTTTGAAGAAATTCACCTTTTTCATATAGTAGGAATACTAACATGGAACTCTACCGTCTACAACGTTAGCACCCAACACATTCTTTATAGGTAGAAATATATGTTTGACAGATAAAATCAGGATAGTATTTTTTGTGTGCAGTGCGTTGAGCAGACCGTCCCAATGTTTTTCGTACCTTTTCGTCTTCTAGTAGTTTCGTGATTGCGGATGAAAGTGCGCGAGTGTCATGAGGAGTGATCAATAATCCATTGACATTGTTTTGAATCAATTCAGGTGTTCCTCCTTGGTACGTGCTTATAACAGCACATCCCCAATACATGGCTTCAATGATAACTCGTCCGCACGGCTCTGGCCAAACTGATGGTACCACGACAATTTTTGCACGCCGATAATATCGGTACATCTGCTCAAATGAAATGATCTGAGCAAACTCTATGATATGGTTTACTACTAGTGAATCACATCGTTTTCGATATAGATCTACATGTCCACCACCTAAAAACTTGATTTGTAACGGGCGCTTTCTAGGAAGTAACGGTATGGTATCGCAAAATACTTCGGCTCCTTTAAATGACTCTAGTCTGCCTGCATACAGAATGTCGATATCCCGCTCAATTTTCTGATCTTTGAGATACCACCACTCGCGCGGAAGACAGTTGCCTATAATGTGAGTTTTTATCGTTGGATGAATTTTTTTGATTTGATTTTCAACAAACTTACTGACACAGATAGCTCTTTGGATATGTGATAGTTTTCTATCTCGATACGATTTTCGTATGCGGTACGCAATTTCTAAGTATGCTTTATGAAAAAGCGATATCTTTCGTTTTCGTAGACACCCAAATGAACCTTTTGTATGACAGTGATTCGGGCAAACAGAATTTCCATCAAGTAGTAACCCGTTGGCACATACGAGTCCATAATCTTGTATGGTTGCTATATATTTGTCCTGTATCTCTTTCCAACCGGCTAATGAAATGATGCTATCAAGATCAACTGCATTGACGATATCAGCCGATTGAATTTCATCCAAGGATCGAAATTTTCTTTGGATGCGCCATGCGTAAACAGGCATGAGAAACCCTTTGAGATGTGTTGGTAGATCGAGCTCTGGAATCTCTATGATCCGTACGCCATTTTGTATCCTTGGTGGGCCTCCTCCCCCTGTGATGATGCAGACGCTATGCCCGAGCCGCGCGAATCCTTCCGCAAGTAGTATCGTGAGCACCTCAACTCCTCCGGTTGATCGGGGGATAAGCGCTGATGATACAAGAACGATATTCATATGGGTAGTTGTTTTTTTGCGATAGATGTATATACGGAATAGAGCTTAGATATTTGAACAGTTTGAGAAAAATACATTGCCCGCATACGTGATATTTTTCGCGATTGACTATAGACACTTCTACGAGAGAGGATTTGTTGGATACGTGCTATGCCACGTGCTGGATTCGTAAGATCGATGAGGGTAGCATGCTCCCCTCCTATCTCTCGGAGACTAGTGGAGTCTGAAATAGCGACTGGACACCCACAAGACATAGCTTCTAGCACTGGCAACCCAAATCCTTCTATGAGTGACGGGAATATGAGACACCTGGCATGAGTATACACGTAGGGCAAAAAGTGCCGTGGAATATAGCCAAGATACATAATAGATGATTCTATTTGTAGTGTATGGATCAGAGTATTTTGCTCGCGTGTCCATGGTGCGCCAACCTTCACCAATATAAGAGATGGATTATCTCTGCGGAGGGTTGAAAATACCGATAACAGTAGTGGAATATTTTTGTAGTCCGCATTTGTGCCCACGTGAAGGACATACTTCTGTGGAAGCCTCGGAGGTTGAGTACGGCCAGTATACGTCGACGTAGGTTGAAAATACGATTCTATGGTGTTGTATACGACAGAAATTTTTTCTTTTGGTATCTGGAGTTGTTGGATCAGTTCACCTTTTGTATATTTGGAGACTGCGATGATATGGCCTGCTTTGTGAAGTGAGCGGATTCTCCAATGTTGGACAAATGACTGTATTTTTTTTAGATACGAGGGTTTCGCGATAGTTTGCGTATCTGTCCAAAATGGCACGATGAGATCGTGGCACGTGATGATGGTTTTACCTTTTGGTAGGAAATGGAGAAGGTGTGCGTTTGATTGATCAAGCACATGATATATATCTGATTGTAGGAAAAGACAGCCCAAGGGCAATATGATATATCTCATGAAATACCGTGCGAATTTGAATGACTTTGGAATATAGTGTGATATCCATCTAAATGGGGTAACCTCAATTATTTTCAACGCGTCTCCATGCTTTTTTTTAAGTTCTTGGGCGAGTATATCTGCATAGAGCTCCATACTTATCCACCCATCTTCCGGATAGTCGCGAATGAGAGTGACGGTTAGTCGATGAGATTGGTTCTTTTGTGCCATATGACCAGCGAAAGTATGCCACATTCTATCCCCCATCCAGCCACAAGTGAAATAGCAAAACCGAGCGAGCCCAATGATTTCATTGACACATACCCAATGACAAGCATCGCACTTGAACGCACAATCGTTACAAGCAAGTTTTGACGAGTCAATCCAAGCGAATCAAGGAGTTGTCTGGGTATCCAGACCCCAATAGCGTATATCGCGTGAGCGACGATGAGGAGTTGTGTCGTTTGGATGCCTTGAGTAAACGAGTGTCCAAAGATATATGGATAGAGCACTGGAGTGGTTAGTACGAGTACGATTGCTACGCCAAGGGTCGGAATCGCCACAAACCGAAATACTGCTAGAAGTATTTTTTTTGGAATACCCCTATCTGTAAGGGCTTGAGACAGTGAAGGGACTACTATGGGAAGAGCCACCTGTGGGACAAAAAAAACGAGCACAGCTACAGACATGCCAGTGGCGATGATACCAAGAGACGACGCGCCTGCTACACGAGATAGGAGAAACAGTAAGTAGAGAGATATGCTCGCTGTGATCGCTTCGGAAACCCCCACTGGCCACGCATACGAAAAGAGCGATGAATCGATACGCAAACGAAATGGGACACGATGCGAATGGCTCATATGGACAAAACACATCACGCCCGAAAGCATAGATCCAATACTGTACCCGTAGAGAGCGCCCACTATTGTGTGCGTGCTATAGAGACCGATACCAATACACAATACTTTTATGATTGCATCTAGTCCTTCGTATATATACGCAGTTTTTGAATCTACATACCCAAACGCGACTGCCTTAGTGTGTAGAAGGAGCATGTTTCCTATAATCCCCACGGCAAGCATGATAAACGCCAAATTTTGTTGTAGCGGGTATGCGTGAGGCACCAGGTGAGGGAATGTAAAAGCGATACCAATCAAAGCGACCACACACAGCACCATGAGCAGTGTAATAGACGATTGGATAGCATGTACTTGCTTTTCGGATTCTTTGGAATACAGACCAATAAATCTTCCCATGCTCATTGGTATGCCCCATGACGCGAGTTGGGACGTATTTCGCATAAGTTCTGTTGAAAAATAATAGATGCCGATTGCCGATGGTCCGCATTGGGACACTAGCACCTTTATGCCAAACGAAAGAAGCCTCCCTATTCCATATGCCGATCCTCCATGAAAAAAAGCCGCACGTAATTTTTGTGAGAAAACTATCGAATTCATATCTATGTATAGTGCTGCTGAAATTTTTCCTGAAGTGCTTGGGCAGCAACTGAAAATACCTTCGACTTCATCGCCGACTTGGCGGTGCACACCATCCAGCATCCGTTACATGTTGCTACTTTGGTTGCATGAACCTGTGTATTCATGATTTCTTGAAATGACTGACGTATGATATTTCCCATTTTCCATGGTTTTATGTGGCAGGTATAGACGCCACCTCGCGAATCCATATAAAAAAAGTCCTGTCCTGCTGTGCAGGGCAGCATACGCTTCCCGGTAAGCGAGAACTCTAGTAGTCGTTTGACAAACCACCCCCGCATAATCTCTTTAGGATTAAGTGAGCGGTAATGTTCCTTCGCGGCTTCATTCAGTAATGGGGTAAGCTTTGTCGTATCGGTAGAGCGATAGGAGGCTTTATCAGTGCCAAAATAGATAGACGATCCAGTAGTGACGGTCAACGAAAACTCTAGTCCCCGCTCTTTGCAAAACGCTTGGACTTTCGGTAGCTCATCCATATTATAGTTGCCCAACGTAAATGAAACCCCAAGGTCGGTGAACCCTATTTTTTTCACCGCATCAAGTGTTTTGAGAATCTTCTCGTATCCCCCTGGAATACGCCTGATTTCATCGTGTTTGGCACCGATGCCATCGATTGATACTCGAAACCCTAAAGAAGGAGTGATTTTAAATATCTCCATCATGTCTTTTGCAATTTTATGTGGCATAAATCCATTAGTATTGAGCGTAAATCTGGCTTTTGGGCATGCAGTATGCATAGCTCTCACGACATCTACAATATCTTTTCGAAGGAACGGTTCACCCCCCGTGATATTGATATCCGTAAGTGTTGCTGGTAGTTTGAGGTACTGATCGGGAGATAGCTCACCCGTAATTTTATTTTTCCATATATCACACATGATGCAGCGGGAATTGCAGTTTAGGGTGATCGCGATAATAGCGGATGTAGGCATATATATCAGATAGAAAGATCAAATCGCTTTTTGAGTATACTGCGTATTGCAGATACTTTTTTCTCCCAGGTATGCTGAATTGCCAAAGCGTATTCCTTTCTTTTGTATCGGTCAGGCCAAGGAGAGGAAAGGATTCGTCGTAGATCTTTTTTTGCTCCATCCGGCGAATCGGAGATTGTCACGTATGGAGACAATCGCTTTAGCTCATGGATATTCGTAGATATGACAGGTATCCCCATAGCAAAAAATTCAAGGGTTTTCATGGGAAAACACGCTCTATTAAACTCTTGACCCGCGTCATACGGGATAAGGCCGATGTCTGCCGCACGTATATATGATGCTATGTCTGTCTTTGGCTTAGGTCCAAGGAAATATACGTTTGGTTGGGATGCTAGTGTTTCTATATTCTGCTTAAATCTGGACAACGGAACCGTAAAATACGGATCCATTCCCCCTACAAAGACGTACGAATACTGTGGAGTCTCTTTGATAAGAGATATAAGAAACGGAAAGTCTATGCGATTATTGATGTTGCCAACGAACATAATTTTCGGATGTGGAATACCTTGTACATCTGATGGCTCTTTTGTTTTTACGTGCGATATGAGCTTTTTTGAAAAGCCGATGGGCACTTTATATACACGGCTCGTCAATTTTCGTAGCCGGTCACACAAGGTCTGTTGGTTGGCAAACGTAATATCAGATTTTGAGACATGCTTTTTTTCATAGGCATTCCAGGTTTGTTTGAGGTGCGGGTCTTCTGACGTGAATGCATCAACTGCGTCATACACTTTCAGATAGTCAGATGAAAAATGATCAGGAAATACGGCAGTTTGTAACGAAAATATCCATAGAACCTTGTCGTACCCTTTCCATGTGCTCGATAGTCTAATAATGATTTGGAGCCAAAGCGATGCAATACAGAAATTTACCCGTCTCACACCGGAGAATCGTTGGAATGGAAATAGATATACCGGTGTGTAGGCATACACGTTCGTGTGTAGTGTGCGGATAAGTGCAGAAGGATGACGTACGTACTGTCGTAGCGTTTTTCCTTCATTTGGAAGGTAGACGATAACGCTATTTGATTTTGATAGTTCCAAAACAGTTTGCTTTTCGTAATCAGCACTCCAGTCCCAAGGAAGTGCAAACGGGATAACAATGAGAGTATTCATGGATATGTAAGAGGTATACTATACCAAGTATTTTGGCCTGTTTGGTACCATACATCAGTGAGAATACCGTGTAAACATGACGCATTCAACTCAAATATTGAAATATTTATTTCTCTCAGATGAGAACGCATGTCCCTTTGCTCATCTCTCTATACAAGAAGATGTCTCTTCGTTGATAGATTTTGCGCAGCGCAACAAATGTCTTCATGTGTTATTTCATTTTACCAAGTGTACTAGATGTAGACAGATGATTGGAAATGGTGCGTATCAGAAGCTCATGAAACTGCAATTGGTGGCACTATCAAGAGCAAGTGTCATCGCAGAGGAACGAACGAGACTCATTTCTATGGCATCAAACATACGTTCACGCATCGTTTTTTATAAACAAAGCCCCGTACAAACCCCACATACTACACTCAAAGTATCAAATGATATTGATGTGCTGACATCAGAATCCATACAACAACAGTTGTGTTCGATGTATGCTGATGCTGGATACGTAGCCAAGGTACATGCTCCCAAGGAAGTATCACTCCATTCACCGTCAAATTTTTCAAGCATAGATCTCCATACTCTCGTGGCCTATCCTCACTACGGAAACGTACGAGACTCCAGGCACCAGATGATCGCTCGGTTCTCTAGGGAGCTATATACCAATGCGCGTAAGGATACACGTACAGGGGTGTATGTATCCGATGCGTGCACCCATCTGATATTTCTAGTTCTCTATTTTTGGTATAACGACTTGGGGTTTGGAATTCAAACACTTTACGTATTTCTATCGACAATTTCGACATTGTCAGATCATGAGCTTACAGCACTTGAAGCTTTGACAAGAGACTATAAAATACATCGACTGTTTTCATTTATTGTCCATACTTCACACATGTTTTTTGAGCGTGAAATACCACGGTCAATCGCGAAGAAATTTCGATTATCGATCTTTCAGTCATGTCTCAGCCATCTTTTTATAGACAACTTCATTGTTACTCGGCTTTTGATTCGAGACTGGGATCCACGAGACCAAAAGATCAGAAATTTATACAGAAAATACTATCTATTTGATCTTATACTCGATGAGAACCTCTCACCTCTTCGACTTTTAAGGCTGCGGATTTTGCGTCTCTATATATCAGCTTTTGCTTCGAGGTTTTGCCGGATACAGTGTTTGAGAGATGAGTGAACCCCCGTATATTAGTACGCGTTTGAGAGTGACTAGGACGAGTGCTTCCAGCATGGTGATTGGCGCATGTCTAAATCTAGCGATGATTTTGGTATATGGTAAGAACGGCTGCTTAGTGAGTGAAGATTTTAATGCAAAAATCCGACGCGCATATGAGGAAGCACGATAGCGACGACTCAATTTTCCGAGGGCTACCCCGTAGAGAATTGCTGTCTTTATATACGTATAAAGAGAAGATGTTGGTACGATATGGTGGACCGTGACGTTTGGTAAATATTTGATAGCCACGCCACGACATTGTAGCTGGTATGCTAGGTCGCGTTCTTCGCCGATATACGGAAAACTTGATGCGTCAAATAGTGGATGGATTTGACTCAAAACCTTTTGACTAGCAAAGAAATTTCCTGCATGAATATACTGTATGAAGTGTCCATTTTTCCATGCTTCAGTTTTTCGGATGCTCTTCCAGTCGATTGTTTGTTGAATCTCAAATAACGCCTTTCTCGTCATACCAGACTGCACTATATGTATGATTTTACCAACGAATACTGTGCTAAGATTTTTATTTGCAGCAAGTGTACTTTTGATATTTCGTACCCATCTTTGGTTCACTATACAGTCGTCGTCTAAAAACGCTACCGCTTCATTGGATGCTACGGCATATCCCGAATTTCGTGCATATGAAGGACCGCATCTTGGCTCGAAGAGATATGTGACACGCACATTTGGTAGCGAGCACACATAGGAACGAGTTTGGTCAGTGCTTCCGTTGTCTACGATTATAATTTCATCGTTTCCTTGGATTTGTTTGAGAAGAGCGTCAACAGTATTTTGCAAAAGTGCTTGCCGATTTTTTGTGGGAATGATGATTGATAGGTGCATTTTATATTGACATTATATCAGTTGTACTGTAGCCTAAGTACAGTACTAGGGGTCTCCGTAGGTATATCGTATGAAAAAGAAAATCAGCCAGCGCAAAAAAACCTACATTAAGCCAGAAGAAAAAGTCGAGATAATTGATATTCAGATATTGATAAGTACATGGGAGCCAATGTAGATCACGATGCATGTCATTGGTTTTTTTGATTACGTACCTTTTACAAAGTCATTTTTGATGTAGTGTGTGATAAATTCT